>JAFMSA010000582.1 GCA_017353855.1 Alphaproteobacteria bacterium | reverse complement strand
TCATAGCCCTGCGGATTGATTACTTCGGGCCGCTCGTCATGATCGGCGCCCCGGAGCGCGTCTTGGGCTGTCCGATCAGACCCGGCGAATATGAGCGACACGAGCTAGAGGATAGATACCATGGAGGGCCGAACCCACACAGTCGACGCATACATAAGGTTCGGCATGTTTTCGGTGGCCGGTTATCTTAAGTCCACAGATGCGAGGCTCATCGCGTTACTTCTTGCCTTCCAAAGAGAGAACGGCTTCCGAGGAAATCTTTGTGAAATCGGCGTTCACCATGGGCGCCTGTTCTTCATCCTGGCGCTTGCTCGCCAAGCTGAAGAGCGCGCCCTGGCGGTGGATCTCTTTGAGGATGATGCCATCAACGCCCCATCTCGCTGGCACCGCGGACGTGATCGGGCGCTGCTCACCAATGCACGGCGGTTGAATATAGCTCTTTGTGATGACGAATTATTAAAGACCTCCTCTTTGGATATCAGCGCAACAGACATCCTCGAACGCGTCGGCGGTCCCATCAGATTCTTCAGTGTTGACGGCGGACACGGCTATGAGCACGTTGCCAACGATTTGCAGCTTGCCAAAAGCACTTTGTCTGACAACGGGATCATTGCAGTTGACGATTTTTTCAATGTCAGCTGGCCTGAAGTGAGTTTGGCGGTTTACGATTTTATTCGGGCAACCGATGAAGTGGTGCCGTTCCTGCTTTCGCCTTGGAAACTGTATTTGGCGCCACCACACATCGCGTTCGGGTACAAAGAAGCAGTACGACGGGCGAATGGTGAGGCGAAAGGCAGCATCGTGCGCTTCCTCAACCAAGATGTGTATTTAGCACCGAAGAATATTGGCAGGGTCGTTTTGGATTACCTTAGTGATACTGCCTGCCAATCAGCGGTGCGTACTCTGTCCCGTGCACCAAGGGTATCTACAGTGGGACGCCGATGACGGAGACTAGAAAAAGCGGCGCCTTCTCATTGGAGGAGCGGCGAGCTTATCCCCTGTCGGCTCGTTGGTCCGGCAGAGCCGGCACTGTCACGTCGTCGCGCATTTTTGCGAGATATTGACGGGCCTAGCCGACCGCACGTCCCGAAGTCGGATGAGCCGAGAGCGCAGAAGCGGAGTTGCGTCGCCCAGTGTCGAAACCTGCGGTGAGACAAGGACGAAACATATACGACGTCGTGATCCGGTCGATTTTGCTCGGTCTCTCATGCTACAACAGATGCCGCGGCATCGCCGCTCGGGATCGGAATAGCCGCGCCGATCGGCTGAGGCGTTTTGTGGGTCGGTTCCGTGGCTTTTTATGGCGCGATCAGCGCCGGCGCCACATAGCTCGTGTTGGCCCAGCCGCAGTGCAGCTTGTCCTCGCTCTGGCCGGTCTGCGGATCGGTGTGCCTATATGAACTTGCGGCGACACCCGCGGCTCACTTGGCTTGAGGTGCGGCGGATGCCTTTGCCTCCCAAGAGGGTCCTCCTGCGGCGCCTCCGGATTAGCGGAAGCAACCGGCTTGCGCCGGACGGGAATAAGGCTCATCTAACGACCGTTAAATTCCGGGCACGGTGCCCGCGGGAGGACCTGGATTGCGCAGTCTCAGCTTGGGGTTGGCGGCCGTACTTGCCCTGACTCTCCCGATTTTCGCGCACGCCGGGCAACCGGGATCCAAGACGAGAGCGGGGGGCGTTGCGAGCGGTCCCGCCTGGCACCCGGCGCCCGGTCAAATGAGCCAGTGGAGGGGCGGGTGGCGGCCGCCCGGTAGCGGGCCGGCGGTGCCCACTTATTGGGTCTGGGGTCCCAGCGGCGGCGCCTTCGATTATCCCTTCTCAGATTGGCGGGGCCCAACCGGCGGCTGGGGCAATCCCTAGCCTCGAGCGGGGTGGCGATCGTAAGCGTGGTCCGGATGGGCCCGCTCTTCAGGGGCCGACACCCCGGTTGCGTCACACGTTGCACGCCGACCGGGTTGTCGGCAGAGTGAGCCTCTCAGCAGCTGTGGCGGGTGGTTTCATGGCCGATCTGACGATATACCTCGGCAACAAGAACTACTCCTCCTGGTCGCTTCGTCCCTGGCTCGTCTTGAAGCAGATCGGGGTGGCTTTCAATGAAGTCGTGATCCCGCTCTACGAGCCGGCGAGCAAGGCGACTATCATGAAATATTCGCCCTCGGGAAGCGTGCCGGCCCTGCGGCACGCCCGGCTCGTGATCTGGGACAGCCTGGCGATCTGTGAGTATCTGGCTGAATCGTTCCCCACCTTTCAGCTGTGGCCGAGAGACCACGACGCGCGGGCGGTGGCCCGCTCTGTCTGCGCGGAGCTTCATTCCGGTTTCCAGGCGCTGCGCGCGCATTTGCCGATGAATGTGCGCTCGAGCTTTCCCAATCGCGGCGTTACCCCCGAAGTCCAGGCGGAGATCAACCGGGTGATGGCGGTCTGGCGCGACTGCCGCAAACGTTTTGGTGAGGGGCAAGGCGACTTCCTGTTCGGCCATTTCACGATTGCCGATGCGACCTATGCTCCGGTCGTAAGCCGCTTTCGCACGTACAAGATCGGGCTCGAGCGCGAGGCAGAAGCCTATTGCAGGGCGATCATGGCGTTTCCGGCAATGCAGGAGTGGATTACCGCTGCCCGGAACGAGCCGATGATCATCGACAAATACGAATTTTGATCGCCGGCGCGCGTTGGGGTAAACCCCGTGCCAGGCGGTCGCAACCCGACAGCCGGCAGGATAAGGCGTCGCGGCCGGCTTGCCGCCGGTGCAGGCTCGCCGCGTTTAGGAATTGGAGGTTGACGCCGGATGCGAAACCGGAGCGCGCGAGGAGAGGGCATTACGTTTATGCGCCCGCCTCCGTTTGCCGCGGGCTAGCGGTCCGCCGCTGACAATTCTGCGCACCGATGTCGGCATTGCGATCAGCTGCGATGTAATGGAATCGGTTGCGCGGCTGCGCAGCCGAGATTGGGCGGAGGGTCCGGACGGAGCGGTGATGACGGGCCGAACGCGGCCCGCTTGCGCCGAGCATTCGATCCGCTGTCTGAGCTGCGGTATGCCCACGCGGCAGCGGGTTGCCGAATTCTGCTACCGCATGCGGCCGAGATAGCAATTCTTACTCAGACTGTAAGGAAGCCGCCCGAAGGCGCGCCGCGCAGTCGCCGGAGGTCCCGATGCCTGACCCGCAGACCGCACCGTATGGCTCCTGGTCGTCTCCGATCACGTCCGAGCTGATCGCCGTCTCGACGATCGGGCTCGGCGAAATCTGGCTCGATGGAGCGGACGTTTACTGGCTTGAAGCGCGCCCCCGGGAAGGAGGGCGGTCGGTGATCGTGCGCCTCAGGGCGGACGGCACACTGAGCGATGTCACTCCGCCGGTTCCGGCGACCGGCGAAGCGTCATTCAATGTCCGCTCGCGCGTCCATGAGTACGGCGGTGGCGCGTACCTCGTCAGCGGTGGTGTTGTTTATTTCTGTAACGACGCGGACCAGCGCCTCTATTGCCAGCAAACGGGATCGGCGCCCGTTGCAATCACTGCGGACCCCGCGCGATCCAGAGGCCTGCG
>JAFMSA010000581.1 GCA_017353855.1 Alphaproteobacteria bacterium | reverse complement strand
TATGGTCCTGTGTGCGCATCTCCTTCAGCCGCCACTTAAGACGCTCCCGTCCGCGCAGCAGGGGACCGAGGTAGATCAGCAGCGCGACGAGCGCCCGCGCCTTGAACCCCGCGAACCTTTTGTCAATCGGTGCTTTTCGCGCGCCGTTGACGCACATGACCCAGGTAACGACGAGCGGCACGGTCAGCAACCGAAACCATCCGCCGGCGACAATTCCGGCCAGTGCGAGCGGCAGCGCGGCGGCGCTCCATTCGAAGCTGAGCGGCAGCAAAGCCGTCAGCGACGAGGGCGGTTCATAGAGGGTCTGAAAAAGTCCGCGCCCGAAAATGCCGGAGTAGATCACCGGCCTTCTCGACAGCAGCAGCGAGGTGGAGAGATCGCCGTAGATGCGCCCGAGCCATTTTGCCTGACCGAACAAATTGAAACGAAAGGGATGCTTCGAGTACACGAGCGCCTCGGCTTTCCCGTAACCGCGTTGCTGGGCACAATACGCGCCGACTGTATTACGACGGAAATGCCAGATCACGGCAGCCGGACTGAAGCCGATCGTGTAGCCGGCATCCTGCAAGCGCCAGCAGATGTCGACATCGTCGCCGGCGGTGCGATAGAGGGGATCAAAGCCCCCGAGCTGCATCAGAACCTCGCGCTGAAACGCCATGTTGCAGCCGGCAATGTGTTCCGCGACATCGTCGCTGATCAGCACATGGGTGGGACCGCCGGGCGCTACTGCAACCGCCGCCGCCACCAGATCATCCTCCAGTGGGGAAAAGTTCGGTCCTCCGCAGGCGGCCAGGTTGTCCGCGGCCATTTTTGCGGCGAGGTAGGTCAGCCAGTCCGGATCGGCGACGCAGTCGCTGTCGGTGTAGGCGACAATCTCCCCCGTGGCGGCTGCGGCGCCGACATTGCGGGCGGCGCTCAATCCCCCATTGGGCTGGTTGATGATCCGGCAGTAATCGTAACCCTGCGAGATTTCGGGTGTGCGGTCGCACGAGCCGTCATTGACGACAATGACCTCGTAGTCCGGGTAATTGAGCGCCGCCAGCGAAGCAAGGCACCGGTGCATCGTGCGTTCGGCGTTGTACGCGCAGACGACGACGGAGACACGCGGGTAGCGTTCCAGAGTGGGCGGCAGAACCCCCTGGTATTGGCGTGCGACCTCGTGAAAGGACGGTTTTGGCTGGCGGTCCCGGTCGACCAGGCCGAACGCCCAGTTCTCGATCAGGTGACCGCCGGTGAACCACTCGTCCGTCCAGGCGAAGACAAAAGTGCCTGCTACCCCGGCTTCAAAGGCGGTGTGAATCTGCCAGGAGAGGAGGCGGCGCTGCTCCTCCTCTCCCTGACTGAACGAGTCGACACCGAATTCGGTCAAAACGAGCGGCTGGTCGACCGCGACGTTGTGCAGCCTTGCGATGTATCGGCGAAAGGCGGCCTGATCATGCAGATAGACGTTGAAGCAGACAAAGTCGGTGAAATCGATCGTCAGATATTCGGTGGACGGGTAGTTCGCATAGCTGACGAGCGCTTCGGGGTGTTCGGTCTTTACGCAGGCGACAAGACCTCTGAGAAAACGGCGCACCGGCTCGGCGCCATGCCAGCGGACGATATCGGGAGGAATTTCGTTGCCGATCAGATACGCGAATATGGACGGGTGCCGGCGGCACGCGCGCACCCCGGCGGCAACCGTCTGCCGGATTTTGTCCTGTGTCGAGGCGCAGTCGAGGAACGCGACATGCTGCGACCAGGGAAGTCCGACCAAAAGCTTCAAACCGGCGTTATCGGCGGCGTCGAGCAGCCAGACCGGAGGTACCGTGAACACCCGCACGGTGTTGACGCCGGCCCTTGCCATCAGCGCAAAGTCCATGTCGACCAGGGAGAGTTCGGGAAACTGCGCGCCGTGGCTGCCCGTTGGAAAAGGGCCGTAGGTGACCCCTTTGATGAAGTGCTTGCGCTCTGCGAGAAAGAAGAACTTGCCCTCGACTTTCACGGGGCCGGCCGGGCGGTCGCGTTTCGGCGCCGATGTCGGCGCAGGACGTGTCGCGACCGCCGCTTGGATCTCGGCCAGGGTCATCTCGCGCGCTCACTGGGCCTGCGGTGCATCGCGGGGGACATGCGCGCATAACGCGGGCTTATCAGATCTATTCCGCGCATCACGATCGTGCGCGGACAGAGATTCAGAGCACAAGCGGCATCAACGTTCATCTGCCGGTAGGCTTAGCTTCGCAGAAGCCGGATCAGCAACCCTGACGTGCCAGGCAAGCGCGGTTCGGACGATGGTTTGGAGATCCGACATCCGAGCAGACCAGCCCAGGATCTCGGTTGCAAGACGGGCATCGGCGACGAGGGCGGGCGGATCGCCGGGTCGCCGCGCCACATCGCGGCAGGCGACGCGCCGGCCGCTGACCTCCTCGGCGGCTCGAACGACCTCCCGCACCGAATGGCCGCAGCCGGTGCCGAGGTTCATCGCCGTGCTTTCCCGCCCGTCGATAAGATATTCGAGCGCGCGAAGATGAGCTTCGGCGAGATCGTTGACATGGATGTAATCGCGGATCGCCGTGCCATCCGGCGTCGGGTAATCGGTCCCATAGACGTCGACATGCGGACGCTGTCCCAGCGCGGTCTGCAGCACGAGCGGAATAAGGTGTGTCTCCGGGTCGTGTAGCTCGCCGACCTCGCCCTCGGGATCGGCACCCGCGGCGTTGAAATAGCGCAGCGAAACAGAGCGTATTGCGTAAGCCGCTCCGTACCAGTGGAGCGCCCGCTCGATCGCGAGCTTGGTCTCGCCGTACGGATTGACCGGACGCTGCGGCGCCGTCTCGCGGATTGGTATGCCGTCGGGATTGCCGTAAGTCGCGCAGGTCGAAGAGAAGACGATTTTGTCGATCCCTGCCTCACGCATCGTCTCGATAAGGCAAAGAGTGCCGCCGAGATTGTTGCGGTAGTAGCTCGCCGGGTCGGCGACCGACTCGCCGACATAGGCATAGGCCGCAAAGTGCATGACCGCACAGACCCGATGTTCGGCGCAGGCGCCGGCCAGTCGGCTCCGGTCGCCCAGATCGCCCTCGACGAGCGGGCCCCAACGCACCGCCTCGCGATGTCCTCGCGAAATATTGTCGTAGACGACCGGTCGGTAACCCGCCCGCGCCAAAGCCTTGCAGGCGTGGCTTCCGATATATCCCGCCCCGCCGGTAACCAAAACCGATTTCGCCATCTCTGCTGCTGACCCGGCAAAGTCCCGCTGAGGCGACAACCTAGCACGCCCGATCCTGCTTCCTAAGGCGGGATTGCGTCCGGTGCGGCGGGTGGCCGCGCCCGGTTTTTCGCCGGAACAAGACTAAAGGATGGGCGTTGTCGGCTGGGTTGGCGGCCTGGAGAGTTCGGGTGAGCGGCTCTGTTGAACCTTGCTCCGAGGTTTCCTGATGGGTCCTGTCAGAAAGCGCGTCATCGTCACGGGCGGAGCGGGGTTTCTCGGCTCGCATCTGTGCGAGCGGCTGGTCGCGCGGGGCGAGGACGTCTTGTGCGTCGACAACTATTTTACCGGCCGCAA
>JAFMSA010000097.1 GCA_017353855.1 Alphaproteobacteria bacterium | reverse complement strand
CGCATCCGGGACTATTTTCAGTCGATCATGGGGCAGCCCGTGTTTGCTCGCCCGGGCCAGGACCCCGACGACCGGCGCTGATTTCGTCCGGCCGGCGCGCTATATCGGACGCAATAGCATCAGCGAAGGAGGCAGCTGTGCCGAGCTTCGACATAGTTTCGCGGATTGACCTCGCGGAGGTCGACAATGCGGTTGCCGCTATCAAGCGCGAGATCGGCACGCGCTTCGACTTCAAGGGCAGCAAATGTTCGGTCGAGCGCCACGAGGATGTCCTGACGGCCGTTGCCGACGACGATCTCAAGCTCAAGCAGATGCACGAGCTCCTGAAGGTCCATCTGACGCGGCGCAAGGTCGACCCGGCGGCATTGGAGTACAAACCTCCGGAAAAGGCTTCGGGCAATACGCTCAGACAAATGATCGTTTTGCGCCAGGGTGTTGACGCCAATCTCGCCAAACAGCTGATCCGCGAGATCAAGGACAGCAAGCTTAAGGTGCAGGTGTCGGCCCATGGCGAGGAGCTGCGCGTCACCGGAAAGAAGCGCGATGATCTTCAGGCCGCGATCGCCGTCGCGCGCGGCCTGAAGATCGAGCAGCCGCTTCAATACGTGAACTTCCGCGACTAGCTGCGCACGCTTGAATGAGCGCGCGTCAACCGTTATTAACACCCGAGGCCCGTCCCCTTCGTCTAGAGGCCCAGGACACCGCCCTCTCACGGCGGCAACACCGGTTCGAATCCGGTAGGGGACGCCAACAAAACTAATAATTTGTGGTAATCCCCCGAGTCCAATCCGGTCGCTGAGTCCAGTTGAGAATCGCGGGCAGGGCTGAACGGTGGTGAAAACGTGCGAACAGGGCGACCGACTCGCCCGGCGACGATCAGGACAGAATTGACAAGAGAAGACCCGCGGGGTCGTCGCGTCTCCTGTGGCGGGACCGCCCGGGCATGCTCGGCCTCCGGTCCGTCGGGAGAACGGCAGTGAACCGGATACACCTGATCCTCGCGCTAGCTCTCATAGCGATCGGGTTTGTCCTGGTGCTCGACTCGGAAACAGGAACCCGCCAGCGCCGTCTGCTGCGGCTAGCATTCAAAGCGTTGCGCAAGGCGGGCCGCGACCCGTTGCGCGATCCCGATGCCGCAGAGCTCGTGGAGCTGCTGGCGCCGGTCTACAACGCGCTTGCCGCGCAATGGCCGGCCCATTAACGACGCTGTTCTCGACCTGATCGCCGGAACGTCGCACCGCACTGCCCTCTGTGTGGTCGTTGCTTCTCTTCCTCGCCGGGGACGTCGGGTAGCCGTTGCCACTTCTGGCCCCGAAGTGACTTATACTTATACGTTGGTATCGGTCGCTCCATCAGATGTTAGAAGCCCTCTCTACATGGGTAGAATGGACCGATCAGTCCAAGCCGTTATATTCCTCAGCCAAACTACGACAGCGAGGTATTTGCCAAGCCACCAGTTGCAGGAGTTGTCACGATGGACATATATGAGGTTGAGCTTTGCCGCCGTGCAGAGGTGCGCGTTGTCGCGGCCGAAGATGCCGACGAAGCTGTATACCACGTGACCGGCAGACGCCTGCGCAGCGAGGGCGCATCCAAAAAGATTGAGGCGCGCGTCTGCAGGCTCGGCTACGGAAGCTCACCGAAGCTGTATTACGCCGACTGAACTGCACGGGCCGCCCGCTTGTGCCGAGATAGGCACCGCTCTCGCCGCGGCTTGAAACCCGTCGCCGAACACTCGTCCACGGTGGGTATCCAGGCTGGCTGATCGCACTCATACGGAGGCCGAGCTCATGCTGCATGTCGACATCCCGAGTCTCGCCGATCTCAAGGTGTTGGCGTCCCACCGCGGCGACATTTGCGTGTCGATCTATTTGCGCACGACGCCGGTCGCGCAGGTGGCCGCCGGTGATCGCATTGAGTTGAAGAACCTCGCGAACGAGGCGGTCCGCCAGCTCGTGGCAGCGAACGCCGACAAGCGCCGCGTCGCCGCGCTCGTCGAGCAGCTCGACGATCTCGTCGATGACGATGAATTCTGGCGGTTCCAAGCGCGAAGCCTGGCGGTGCTCGCGACCCCGGACAACGTCCGCACCTTTCGGGTTCCCAATGCGCTCGAGCCGATCGTGGAGGTGTCGGATCGCTTCCACCTCACGCCGCTCATCCGCACCGTCACCTTCCCCAATGCCTGCTTCGTGCTAGCGCTGGCGGAAGGCGCGGTACGCCTGGTCGAGGTGTCCGCCGACCTGCCAGCCGTGCCGGTCAATGTCGACCGCATGCCGAAGGATGCGGGCAGCGCGGTTGGCCGTGCCTCGGTCAACGACCGCTCGCCGAGCGGCCGCATCCAGGGTTCCGAGGGCCAGAAGGTGCTGCTGCGCCAGTTCGCCCGCAAGGTGGACGCGGCATTGCGCCCCGTTCTCACCGGCAGCGACATCCCGCTGCTGCTGGCGGCGACCCAGCCGCTCGCGCCGATCTATCGCTCGGTCAACACCTATGCCCATCTCGCGGCGACGGGGATCGATGGCAGCCCGGTATCGCTGAGCGATGCCCAGCTCGCGGAGCGGGCGCGCGTCGTGCTCGACGGCCTTTACCGGAATGAGATCGCGCAGTGGAGGACATTGTTCGCATCTCGAGACGATCTCGATCGTGCGACGACCGACATTGCCCGTACAGCGCGGGCCGCCACCTACGGCGCCGTCGAGACGATGTTGGTCGATATCGACGAGGTTATCCCCGGCACGGTCAACGAGACTGACGGCGCCATCACCTTCTCCACCCTTCCAGACGCCAATGACTATGGCGTGGTCGACGAGATTGCCAACCGCGTGCTGCGCTCCGGCGGCCGAGTGCTCGGCGTACGCAAAGCCGATATCCCGGGCGGCAAGTCATTGGCGGCGGTCTTGCGCTATGCGATCTAGTTGCGTTCAGGGAGAGGGTTCGATCGCAGCATCTTTGCCAGTTAGTTGCGAATCTCTAAACGAGCGAAAACGCGGAGTTGATCAGAGTCTGGCTGGAATGTTGATCTACCCGGATGTCGGTCGCTCCACCCCTGCAGTAGCTTGCTGCCGTTGGGCGACATTTCAAACGTGCCTCGACCGGCCACAGCTTGACGTCACGCGGCTGCCTGACATCGAGTACGCGTAGGTTGGCATTTCACCCGTCGTCCCTCGTCAATTTCGCTCATGCCCTTCCACAGCGGCAAAGCCGACGCGACCTACCAGCACCTGCGATAGCAGCGCGTCGATGGCGTGGCGCTGGCCCTCCTCGCCTGATCCTCAGTCATCGCTTTTCCTTTTCTGTTTTCAATCCGCTCAGGCGCCTAGGGTCCCCCGGCTCAGGCGCGCGGCCCGAGCCCGCCTGGCACGCCGGAACTCGTCGAGGATCCGCAGCACGTCCGCCATTGACACAATCTGCGCTGCCTGTTCGCCTTCCGACCGACCCCGGATCCGCGCGAGCACGGCGGCTGCCCGGGCGCCGTAGACGCGCTCGGCTGCGTTTTGCTGCTGGTCGGGCGTCGGCAAACCCGCCGGGCTGCCGTCGAGATTAAGCAGCGGCTCACCGTGCGCGATCGCGTCGAGATAATCGGTACGGGTCACCCAAGAGCGCAGGAAGCGACGAAGTGCCTTCGCATCGACGTCGCTTCCCAGTTCGTCGAGCACTTGCTGGTGGATCCCGACCGCCAGCGGCAGGCGAGGTATGCAGAAGACCCTGGGAAAGCGGTCGCGCAACAGAGCCGCGACCTGGCGCACTCTCTCTTGGCGCCGGGCCTGGCTCGACGCGCGGCGGGTTCGTTCCTCGGCGGACAGCGCTCCGGGCGCGAGGAGCCTTCGGCCTGCGGATCCGCTTTCGCCGTCTGCGAGCGCCGGCGGTGGATCGGACAGCTCAAGATGTTTCGACATCCGCGCCCTCCCGCGAGCTGGTCTAGGTTTAGCGACGGCCGTGAGGTCACGCCGGTTCACGGCGCGGCAGGATCTTTCACCAGGTCAGTCGGGCCTGCCAGCCCGTGCGCCAGGTACCGCCCGAGCATGAGTTGGGTGTATGGATCTCCACGCTCTGCCGCCCATGCCACGAGCGCGGCTGGCGATTGGTCCCCCCGGAGGGGTGCGAGACCCACAGCAGTCCAGTTCAATGCCGTGGAAAGGAAATGCAACGGCCTCTGCCGTCGAGCCGGAGCGAACGGCTCCATTAATGGCGGGCCGTCCCGTGCGCCATCCATCTACCCTTGGAGAAATGAGATCTGCACTCAGCTGTCCCACTCAAATTACCCGATTGCGGACGTCTCGGTTGCACAACACCCCAGTTCAGTACACAACACCCCAGTTCAGTAAAAGAGTTACTGAGGCGTGGGCCCGGTCTCTGTGTTTGGATCGCGACAGCAGGCCTTCTCTGTTAACGGAAACGGCAATTTCCGTTTGACAGCAACGGCGCTTCCAGCTACGGGCGGGTGCGATGGTGTCCCAACGGTCGCCGTAAGGCGCGTCACGAATTCCGAAAGCCTGGCCGGCAAACCGGGCTTTTGTTTTCCTAACGTTATCTACTCCTGGGCGGCTTTTCTCTCCATTCCACCGGTTGCTTCTATGCCGGGCTCCGGCTTCGCAGCCGTTGGCATTCTTTAAGGTCGTCGCTAAACGCGACCGACTCTAACGCGAAATTCATACACGGAAGCACAGTAGCTACTTTGCGGCGGAGTGGCAAAGAACGTAGCTGCCCGACGCGTTGATGAAGGAGTATAGCTGCCTAATATGTTGATGAGAAAATGTACAAGATGGTTAACTACGCTGTCAACGAGTTTGGGTAGGCAAATGTTCCGCCGGACTGCAAGTGTTTAATCAACTAAACTAGCCGAGGGCTTTCGCCCTTGAGCGGGAGAACGCCCTGGCCCTGCTCCGCAGGCGCTGCCGGGTCTGCGGATAGACCCATGGTTCCAGCGGGCTATCAATCGCTTGGCCTTTGATCGGGGCGTCGGCGGGTTATCTGCATAACAAGCTGCACGCAAGACACCGCGCCCCAACGCGCCGGAATCAGTGAAGTCGTAACCTGCCGGGTATAGCAGGCGGCCGCGGCAGCCGACGATGACGGGCTTGTCCACGTTAAGCTCGCCGGCCGCATTGAAGGCGATAGGCATTATTACGATTTCGTCGGTGGCCGGTTGTGCCACCATCACGGAGGGGACGGGGATTGATGCAGTCGTCGACGCTTCGACCGGCGCGAATTACGAGTATCCGCCGCAGATCAATGTGAACTTGGCGTCCGCTGGTTCAACTGCATCAGCAGCGCCATCATTACCTAGCACCTGCTCTGGATGTTCGGTGCGTACTGCGGCGATGTATTTCTCGGTAATCCAGCGTGCTGCACTTCAAATTGCACTGTCAACGAGCTGAAGATCATCGCGCAACAGGCGGAAATACGGCAGATGCAGCGACGGGCTCCGCGTCTGCGATGGGTCATACGCCATCGACCGGCTGCGACATGAAATCCAGGCGCAAGGCTTGCCTTCACGGCGGTTACTCCTCGGCTAAGGTCGGACGTCCGTTCCTCCCCGGTATCCGTTGCTCGCTACGGCTCTCGCACACAAATCATTGCTGCCGGGTCCCTCGGAACGTTAGCAACCCTTCTCACCTCATCGCTAGGGCTGCTTTCCACCAATAGGCCGTCATTGAACCAACACCCAGCAGAAGCGCATAGCCCATTTTGGTCAAGCACTCGGTGCCCCTCCTTCGATAACGCGGAAAGCCGCCGAACTACCTACGAGCGACACATTGTAGGCCACTACCGGCTGGCTGAGGTCCTTTAGGGCGAGAGCGCCAACCTGCTTCCCTTCAGCGCGACTCAGCCCCGCTACCTTATCGGTGCGCTCCCGCAATTCGCCGATCAGCCGCGCAATTTTCCATGGCAATGACCGCCTGCGCCGCGAATCTTTGCAATAGCGCAATTTCTTTGCCAGCGAACGGCTGTACCTCCCGCCGGTTAGGTAATGATCCCGAGTAACCTACTCCTTGCCCAGCCGGAACCGCCAGCGAAGTCCGAATACCGTTCTCGACGCGGGCGCGGGGAAGCGGATCCTCCGGTCTCTGGGCCGCCACTTCCGCCATATTGCGTATGCCGCCGCTTCCGCCATATTGCGTATATGGAGAAATTACTCTCCGCGCACCCAAGCCCATAAACCGGACGCCTGGACGGATGACCTCCCGTTCCTCGACAGGATTGTCATGGGTTGTGCCAAAAAAGTTCACCATCGTAAGGTGGCGATGGCGGTTCACAGTCCTGCGTATTGAGGACGTCGCCTGCGATTCCGTCTGGCGAGCCGAGACTACTCCGCGGCCAGCACCGGCGTCACCCGCGCGACCCGAGAGGCGCGGCGACGCAGCGTCTGACCTTCCTGCTGCACTGTCGACGATCCTGAGCAGCAATCCGGCAGAGGACGGACCCGCTGTTGAGGCGGGCGTTTCTAAGCCGCAAAAGCTGCGCGCTCGCGCCCCGCCTCCGTTCCCGAACAGCTGCTTGCCGGCAGGTCCATCAGACGGCGCAACGCGTCGCGGCCGCGCGACAGACGCGAGCGCACGGTACCGATCGGCACGCTCAGGATCTGCGCGGCTGTCTCATAGGACATGCCCTCCAGCCCGACCAGAAGGATGACCTCGCGTTGCTCGCCGGGGAGGCGGCCAAGCGCGCGCTCAAGTTCGCGCAGTTGCCGCGAGGCGGTGGGGTCCGTCGTGGCGGCGAGAGAGGACGACATCTCCTCGATATCAACCGTCGCCTCGTCGCGGATCGCGCGCCGAACCATGTTTACATACTGATTGTGCATGATCGTGAACAGCCAAGCCCTGATGTTGGTGCCTGGTTGCCACAAATGACATTTGGCGATGGCGCGTAGGAGCGTCTCCTGTACAAGGTCGTCGGCCCGATCGCCGCTCCGTGTAAGCGCACGCGCATAACGGCGAAGTCGGGGCGTTTCGTGCTCGATCAGAGAATGAAAATCCGCCATTCCGCTCTTCCTTGCCGGTGTCGGTTTCTGCATGGTTCCTGAATTTGGAGACCACGCTAAAAATTATAAAAGTATTGTAATCACTGTATGAACAGTTCGCTCTGATTTCGTAAAAAGTTGTAATGGGAGTGTAAATATCTCAGAATTGGTTTTCGTCAAAATTTGTTACACACTTAGTTATTTTTAGTGCGTTATGTTAATCTCCAAAATGGCTGTTGCGACCGGCCCTGTCGCCGAGCCGACTTAGGATTTTCAACTGCGTGCTCATCTCCTGCGTCGGGGGACAAAATAAGATGTGACGCGGCTCGTTACTTTCCAATTTCCAGCCCGTTACGCGGAAGTCGCAGGTCCGGACGCCGTCGAACCCCGTGCAAATTCTAGATCGAGCCAGCACATGCCAACCAACCTGAATGACCTGTCTCGCCTGCGCCTGCGGTGCGCCGACCGCCGCCGCGCAGCCGCAACGCCGACGGCCGGCCACGCGAGCACCTGACACCCGCAGAGGTCGCCCGGCTGATCGAGACCGCACGCCGCCGCGGTCGCTACGGCCAGCGCGACGCCGCCGCGATCCTCGTCACCTTCACGCATGGGCTGCGCGTCTCGGAACTCTGCGCCCTGACTGTCGCAGATGGTTTTCGGCGCCGGTGTCCTGCGCGTAAGCCGGTTGAAGGAACGGACGCCCCTCGATACAGCCTCTGTGCGGCGCCGAGATCCGGGCGCTGCGCCAATTGCGGCGCGACTGGCCGGAGGCGCAATTCGCCTTTCAGACCGAGCGCGGCAGCCGATGACCGCGGCCGGGTTCCGAAAAACCTTAGCAGCGATCGGAAAGGCTGCCGGCTTCGAATGGCTGATCCATCCGCACCAGCGCCGGCACAGCACCGGCTTCGCGCTCGCCAACAAGAGCGTCGACACCCGAACTCTGCAGGAATATCGCGGCCACTGGAGCATCGAGCATACCGTGCGCTACACCGAGTTCGCCGCCGACCGCTCCCACGGCCTGTGGAACGATTGAGGCCTCAAGCGGCACTCATGCTGAAGAACACAACGCTGCCGCGCGTGCAGCTGATCATCCCGATTCGGGCGGAAAAAAGCCGATCGACCCCGATCCTGAATGGAACTTTGATTTCAAGTACGCGGGGGGTACGGGCTCCTGCTGTCTCGAGCAGGGGCGTTGCTTGCTTGATTTCGGGCAACGGCAACCTAATGAGCCGCTTCGACGCGCTCAGCGAACAGGCGGCGGCCGCGTTAGACGAGCATGCTTCCCCCGGTCGCACGTCCTGCAAGCGACCCCGGCGCCAACCGCCCGTTTATGCGCGGATTTTCAGCGCCGCTGACAACCGGCAATATGGGGCCATGCGTCACACCGTCCTGCTCGCCTTCATACTCGCCTTTTCCCTGCCGCTCCCTACCCAGGCCGCTGAACAGCGTAGCATGGTGGCAGCGGCGCATCCGCTTGCTGTTGACGCCGGCCTCGCCGCGCTCAAGGCTGGCGGCAACGCGATGGATGCGGCTGTCGCGGTGCAGATGGTGCTCGCTCTGGTCGAGCCGGCAGCCTCGGGCCTCGGCGGCGGAGCATTCCTGCTGCATTATGACGCGGCAAGCGGAGCCGTGACGAGCTGGGACGGGCGGGAGACGGCGCCCGCCGCCGTTCAGCCCGCCCTGTTTCTGGACCCGAACGGCAGTCCTCTCGGATTCCGTGACGCCGCGCTTGGCGGCCGCGCGGTGGGCGTGCCCGGCGTGATTCGCATGCTCGAGGCTGCGCACCAGGCGCACGGAAAGCTACCATGGGAGACCTTAGTCACTCCCGCGGCACACCTCGCGGCCGAGGGTTTTCTGGTCTCCGCCCGGCTCGCGCGCTTGATCGCCGCCGATCAGGACGGGCTCCGCCGGCAGGACGCCACGCGCGCCTATTTTCTGCCCGGGGGCTCACCGCTTCCACAAGGCACAACGCTCAAAAACCCGGTGCTCGCCGATACCCTGCGTCGTGTCGCCGGCGAGGGCGCGAGTACGTTGTACCGAGGCCCAATTGCAGCCGACATTGCCGCGACTGTCCGCGCCGACCCGAATCCGGGTCTGATGACCACCGACGATCTCGCCGCCTATCAGGCGAAGGCGAGACCGGCGATTTGCGGACCTTATCGAGAACACACCATTTGCGGAATGGGTCCGCCCTCCTCTGGGGGAGTCGCCGTGCTGCAGGCGCTCGGGCTGCTGTCGCATTTCGATCTGTCACACATGGACCCTCGGGGAGCCGACGCCGCACAGGCCGTCGTAGAGGCCGAGCGCCTCGCCTTCGCCGACCGCGACCGCTATCTCGCCGATCCCGATTTCGTATCCGTTCCATCACGTGGACTGATCGAGCCCGGTTATCTCCAGATCCGCGCGCAACAGATCGATCTCGACCGTGCCATCGCTGCGCCGCAGGCTGGTAATCCTTTCTGGAATACCGGTCACACGCTCACCGCACCGCAACCCGCACAGCCTGAACATGGAACCAGCCAGATTTGCATCATTGACGCGGCGGGCAATGCGGTGTCAATGACAACCACGATCGAAGCCACGTTTGGCTCGCGACTAATGGTACACGGTTTCCTGCTCAATAATGAGCTGACCGATTTTTCTTTTCGCCCCGAAATCAACGGCCGACCCGTCGCCAACCGGGTCGAGCCGGGCAAGCGCCCGCGCAGTTCGATGGCACCGACGCTAGTATTCGATCGTCGTGGCCATCTGGAGGCCTGCGTCGGCTCAGCCGGCGGTTCGCGCATCATCGGCTACGTGGCGCAGACACTGATCGGATTGCTGGACTGGCGCTTGCCGGCGGATACGATTCTCGCAGCGCCGCACGTGCAAAGCGTTGGCGTGAGCGCCGATCTTGAGGCCGGGACAGAGGCCACCGGTCTCGCCGAGGCGCTGCAGGCGCGCGGGCAGAAGACTGCAACGCCGCGGATGGACTCGGGCTCGCAGATGATCGTTCTGACCCCGTCCGGCCCGGTGGGCGCCGCCGATCCACGACGAGAAGGCGTCGCAGGGGGGAGTTAGGCCAATGTTCGCCCGAGATTGGGGTGACCCCTCTCACAGTATGCAGGCTAATCAGGGTTGCACCGGGCGGTCCGGTACCGAAACTCTGAACAAGTCCCCTCGATACGGTTACACGGACCTATTGCACAAAGATCCCTGTCTGTGGATCATGAAACCGGGACGCGGCCCGTTGACGCTTGCCGAACTGCAACGGCGATTTTCCAACGAGTGAATGTCTCGCCTTCTCGAACATGCGCGATGGCGCCTCAATCCCCACAAGCCCAAGAACGATCGCTGGCTCAACGGCGCTGCGCCGCTGATGCAAACGGGGCGCCGCGCAATGGTTGTGCGCCGCGCGCCGATCTTACTCGCCGATCTCACAGATTCTCCTC
>JAFMSA010000580.1 GCA_017353855.1 Alphaproteobacteria bacterium | reverse complement strand
GAGCGGTCGCCGTCAGACCGCTTTCGGCGGAGATCGGCGGTCGCCAATCGAGAAGCCGACGGGTCTCTGTGTCTTCCACCTGCAGCGAAAGCGTCAGCCGGCCGATGAGCGGCCCCAGCCGGGGGAGCCGGCGAAGCGGCGCGAGCGCGCATTGGGGCACGGCGAAAAGCCGCGCCGGCCGATCGAGCCCGGCGGCGAGAATCCGGATCAGGTCGGGCGTGGACAGATCGATCGCATCGCGGGCCAGCAGCACGCAGGCCGGGGCGAGGGGATGTTCGCAAGCGCGGATCGTGAGATCGACCAGGTTGTCGAGGAAAATCAGGCTGCGGCGATTGTCGACGGCAGCCAGGGGCAATGGCAGCCCGCTGGCGACAAGACGCATCAACGCCCGAAAATTAGCCTTGACCCCCGGGCCGTAAACGAGCGGTGGCCGCAGGATGACGAGTTCGAGGTCGGTTTGGCGAACTGCCGCACGCAATCCGTGCTCGATGGCGAGTTTGTCTCGGCCGTAGGGATCCCGCGGCAGCGGCTGGTCTGTGCAGCGAAACGGCGCTCCGGGCGTGGTTGCATCGCCCATCGCCCTCACCGAGCTCATATGAACCAGCCGGCGCACTCCGGCGGCGGCCGCGGCACGCGCGAGTGCGGCTGCAGCGGCCTCGTCCTCTCCGACTCGCTCATCCGCCGATTGGTGTACCCGATGTGCGAGGTGAACCACGATGCCGACGCCGTCGAGGTGTTCCGACCAGTCGGTTTGCGGTCGGATATCGCCGATCGCGCGCAGTTCGGCCCCCGCGACAGCTTCGCCCGGTTTCCGGGTTGCCCCGAGGACGGAATGACGGCGCTCGACGAGCCCGCGGCACAGCGCCCGGCCGATGAAGCCCGCGGCGCCAGTCACCAGGATGCGCGCCATAGCCGGTCTTTCACTGCCATCCCGCGAACCGATTACGCAGGCGATCTCGACGCAAATGAATTAGGAAGGTGTCGGTAGGGATCCAATACGAACACTTCCTGACGTGGCCACACCCGATATCACAGTATCGACCGCCCTGCCGCCGGCGTCCGATGCGCGCGATGCCGTGCACGGACCGAGGCTGCTCTTCCTGGTAACCGAGGATTGGTATTTCTGTTCCCACCGTCTGCCCGTCGCTCGCGCCGCCCGCGCCGCCGGCTTCTCGATCGTGGTCGCGACCCGGGTCCGCGCGCATGGTGACCAGATCCGGCAAGAAGGCTTCGCGCTGCGCCCGATTGCCTGGCGGCGCCGTGGCGACGGACTGGTGGGTGCCGGGCGCGCCGTCGCCGAGATCGCCCGGCTCTACCGCACCGAGCGGCCGGACCTGGTGCATCACGTAGCGCTGAAGCCGGTATTGTTCGGCGGTATCGCGCGACGCCTCGCCTTTGCGCACCGCTCGGACGCTCCCGCCGTCGTCGATTCGATTGTCGGGCTGGGCTCAGGGTTCTCGCATGCGGGTTGGGCCGCAAGCCTGCGCCGACCTTCGTTGAGTCTTGGTCTGCGCCTGGCAAGAGGTGGAGATCGTGGCTGGGTGATTGTGCAGAACCCGGAGGACCGCGCTGTACTCGTCGGGCGCGGTATCGATGCGCATCGGATCGCGATCATCCGGGGCTCGGGGGTCGATCCTGCCTATTTTTCCCCGCTGCCCGATCCCGCCTCGCCGATAGTGACGGTAGCCCTGGTATCACGGATGCTGCGTGAGAAGGGGGTGCTCGACGCGGTCGCTGCAATTCGTCTTCTGAGGGCGCGCGGCATGCCCGTCATGCTGCTGCTCGCCGGCCCGACGGATCCCGACAACCGCGGGTCGCTGACATCGCAGCAGCTGTCCTCGCTCGCGGCCGAGCCGGGCGTCGAATGGCTCGGCCGCGTCGACGATGTGCGCACCGTCTGGCGCCGCGCAGCCATCGCCTTGCTCCCATCGACGTATGGCGAAGGAGTGCCGAAGGCGCTGCTCGAGGCGGCCGCCTGCGCGCGTCCGCTGATCGCGACGGACGTCCCCGGGTGTCGCGAGGTGGTCCGTCCGAATGAAACCGGCATTCTCGTGGCGCCTCGCGACATAGACAGCCTGGCCCGAGCCATAGCCACGCTCATTGGCGACCCGGCGCGGCGGATTGCCTTTGGGCGTGCCGGGCGGGTACTGATCGAGCGCGGTTTTGCCGAGGACATCGTCGCGAGCGAGACACTTGCCGTCTACCGGGCCGCCCTACGGGAACGAGTGAGGCATCGATGATCCGCGCTTGGCTCTTCGCGGCCGCGATTACCGGCTTTCTGTCGGTCGCCGGGGGCGCGCTCGCGGCGCACCTTCCCGGGGATGGCCGCAGCGCGGAGCTGCTGCGGACCGGCGGGCTCTACGGAATGGTTCATGCCGCGGCGCTGGTGGCGGTCTCGGCGATTGCCTGCACGCGCGACCGCCGCGAATACGCGCTGATCGTCGCGGGCTGGGGTTTCGCCGTTGGCATGACGGTTTTCAGCCTCAGCCTCTTTGGCTTGGCGCTGACCGGCATCGCCTGGCTTGGTCTGGTTACGCCGTTCGGTGGGGTAGGTCTGCTTGCCGGCTGGGCAGCGCTCGGGCTTTATGCAGTGCGCCGCGAGCGCTAGGGAGTCGGAGCAGGTGCGGTATGGTTATCACCGGCACGAACGTATAACACTCGATCCTGCACTGCTGCGAGGATTTGGCGATGACGACATTACTTTATACGCATCCGGCGTGTCTCGAACACGACCCCGGCAAGCACCATCCCGAATCGCCGGCCCGCCTGCGCGCCGTGCTCGC
The DNA here is from genome assembly GCA_017353855.1 of Alphaproteobacteria bacterium. Taxonomy (GTDB): domain Bacteria; phylum Pseudomonadota; class Alphaproteobacteria; order ATCC43930; family CGMCC-115725; genus AP-15. The sequence continues at coordinate 778 of JAFMSA010000580.1, read as the reverse complement.
TGCGCTCGAGCGACCGGAATTCGCCCGGTTGGAGCGTTGTGAGGCGCCGGAAGCAGCACGCGACGAGCTGTTGCGCGTTCACTCGCGCCGGCATGTCGAGCGCATTCTGGGGGCTGTGCCCCACTCGGGCTATGTCGGGATCGATGCGGACACGGTGATGTCGCCGGCCTCCGGGGCCGCCGCGTTGAGAGCGGTCGGTGCGGTTACGGCGGCCGTCGACACCGTCGTCGCGAAGCAGGCGGACAACGCGTTTTGCGCGGTCCGCCCGCCCGGGCATCACGCCGAGCCCGAGCGCGCGATGGGGTTCTGCCTGTTCAACAACGCCGCGATCGGCGCGGTCCGCGCGCGCGAAGTGCATGGGCTCGAGCGGGTGGCGGTCGTCGATTTCGATGTGCACCACGGCAACGGCACGCAGGCCGCCTTCGAGGCCGATCGCGGCTTGTTCTACGCGTCGACGCACCAGTATCCGCTCTACCCTGGTACCGGAGCGGCGAGCGAGACCGGGGTGGGCAATATCGTCAATGTGCCGCTTCGCCCGATGTCAGGCTCAGCACCGTTTCGCCAAGGCATGACCGAGCGGGTTCTTCCGGCGCTTGACGCCTTCCAGCCCGAGCTCGTGCTGGTCTCGGCCGGCTTTGACGCGCATAGGAGCGATCCGCTGGCGCAGCTTCTGTTTGAGGAGTCGGACTTTATCTGGGTGACCGAGAGGCTACTGGAAATCGCCGACCGGCATGCCCGGGGCCGCCTCGTCGCGACGCTCGAGGGAGGCTACGATTTA
>JAFMSA010000579.1 GCA_017353855.1 Alphaproteobacteria bacterium | reverse complement strand
GTTCACGGGTCGATTCGCAGCACCGTGGCGGCAACCGTCTGTCCGGGCGCGGGAAGCCCAGGATGGCCTCTCGCGACGCGGATCAGTTGCTGCAGCATGCCTCGCCTCCCGCCTTGAGCAGGCGCAACCGCGCGCAGTTCCCGCGAGCGGGGTCGCTACCACAGGCAAATGGCCGCCGCCGGCCGCGAACGCAAAAGGAAGAGACCACGCCGGAGGCGGCTCGTTCGCGGGCAACCACACCGCTTGCCGTTGACGAACCGATGCGCCAACGCCACTTGTCAGCCGCCGCGGTTGCCATCGCCCTCCAGGAACGGGAACTCGCTGGCAAGATCGAGCGTCATCCAGGCAGCCCATTTCCACCGACTTCTTGTGCTCCGCCGATCATGGCCCGATCAATCTGCTTCGAGTAGGCCCGCAATAGAAACCAATTCATGAAAATCGTCGTCGTCGAATCGCCGGCAAAGGCGAAGACCATCAACCGGTATTTGGGCAGCGACTACAAAGTCGTCGCCAGCTACGGCCATATCCGGGATCTGCCGGCCAAGGACGGCTCTGTCCTCCCCGACTCGGATTTCGCGATGTCATGGGAGGTCGACGGGAAGTCGGAGAAACACGTCAAAACGATCATCGAGGCGGCCCGCAACGCCGACCGGCTCTTCCTCGCCACCGACCCCGACCGCGAAGGAGAGGCGATCTCCTGGCATGTCCGCGAGGTGCTCAACTCCCGGCGGGGGCTCAAGCATCTCGATGTCAAACGGGTCGTGTTCAACGAGGTGACCAAGAACGCCGTGCTCGACGCATTCACGCGGCCTCGCGACATCGACCGCGAGCTCGTCGATGCGTATCTCGCCCGCCGCGCGCTCGACTACCTCGTCGGGTTCACACTGTCGCCCGTGCTGTGGCGCAAGCTCCCGGGCAGCCGCTCGGCGGGGCGCGTGCAATCCGTGGCGCTGCGTCTGATCTGCGAACGCGAAGCCGAGATCGAAGCGTTCAAGCCGCGCGAATACTGGACCGTCGAGGTCGAGTTCAAGACCGAAGCGGGCCAGACTTTTACGGCCCGCCTGACCCATCTCGACGGCAAGCGTCTCGACCGCTTCGATCTGGATACCGAGGCCAAAGCCCGGGCGGCGGCCGACGCGATCCTGCGCGCGAGCGGCTTCGCCGTCGCCGAAATCGACAGCCGGCAGGTCCGCCGCAACCCGTTCCCGCCCTTCACGACCTCGACGCTGCAACAGGAGGCCTCGCGTAAGCTCGGGTTCAGTGCGACGCACACAATGCAGATCGCGCAACGGCTGTACGAGGGCGTCGATGTCGGCGGCGAGGTGGTGGGGCTGATCACCTATATGCGCACGGACGGTGTGGCGATTTCTCGTGACGCGATCGCGGTGGCCCGCGGGCTGATCGGCGACGAGTTCGGTCCCGGATATCTCCCTGATCAGCCCCGGGTCTATCGCAGCCCCGCCAAGAACGCCCAGGAAGCGCACGAGGCCATCCGGCCGACCGATATGATGCGCAAACCAGGCGATGTCGCCGTCCACCTCGACAGCAGCCAGCGCCGGCTGTACGAGCTGATCTGGAAGCGGACAGTAGCGAGCCAGATGGCCTCGGCGCTCCTCGAGCAGGTCGCCGTCGATATTACCGACGGCAGCGGGCGCCTGCGCCTTCGTGCGAATGGCTCGGTTATCTTGTTCGACGGGTTTCTCGTCCTCTACCAGGAGGACCGCGACGACACCGCCGAAGAGGAAGGCGAAGGCGGCCGCCTGCCGGCGATGCGCAAGGCCGAACGGCTCGCCCGCGGCGCGGTGGGGCCGCATCAGCACTTCACGCAGCCGCCGCCGCGCTATACCGAAGCGAGCCTCGTCAAAAAACTCGAAGAGCTCGGGATCGGGCGCCCTTCGACTTATGCCGCCATCCTGCAGGTCCTGCAGGACCGCGCATATGTCCGGCTCGAAAGGCGGCGATTTTTTCCGGAGGATCGCGGCCGCCTGGTCACCGCGTTTCTGACCAGCTTCTTTGAGCGCTATGTCGAGTACAACTTCACAGCTGACCTGGAAAATCAGCTTGACGAAGTATCCGGCGGACGCGTCGACTGGAAGGAAGTGCTGCGCAATTTTTGGCGGGACTTTTCGTCCGCTGTCAACGGCACCCGGGATTTGACGATTACTCAGGTGCTGACCGCCCTCGACGAGGAACTGGGCCGGCATTTCTTCCCGACTGACGGTTCCGGGCACGACCCGCGCTTGTGCCCGGTTTGCGGCGCCGGCAGGCTCAGCCTCAAACTCGGCAGATTCGGCGCCTTTATCGGGTGTTCCAACTACCCGAACTGCCGCTATACGCGGCCCCTCGCGCTCGAGCCCGAAGCCGAGAGTGCGGCAGCGGAAACCTCGCTCGGAACCGACCCCGCGAGCGGCCTGGCCGTCATGCTCAAGAAAGGCCCCTACGGTCACTACATCCAGCTCGGCGACGGGAATGGCGAGGCCAAGCCAAAACGGGTGGCGCTGCCGCGATCTCTCAAGCCCGCCGATGTCGATCTCGAAACGGCGCTACGGCTGCTCGCCCTGCCGCGCGAGCTCGGGCGGCATCCCGAGACCGGCGAGATGATCATTGCCGGCCTCGGTCGGTTCGGCGCGTACATCAAGCACGCAGGGACGTTCAAATCGCTCGGCAACGAGGATGATGTGCTGACCATCGGGTTAAACCGCGCGGTCGTGCTGTTAGCGGAACCGGTTTCCGAGCGACGGCGCGGGCCGCAGCTCGTGCGCGAGATCGGCGAGCATCCCGAGGGCGGCGTGGTCGGACTGTATCGGGGGCGCTACGGCCCCTACGTCAGTCATGACGGCGTCATCGCGTCGCTGCCGCGAAATTCCGACCCGGATACCTTTTCGTTGGAGCAAGCGCTGCCGCTGCTCGCCGCGCAACGCGGCAAGGCCAAGGGACGGCGGCGGAAAACCGCCAAGTCAGGCACCGCCAAGGCGGCGCCAAAACGCCGCGCGAGTGCGGCGTCCGCGGGAGAACGCGCCGCCACCAGGACCGGGGTCGTCAAGAAGACGAAAACCGCAAAAAAGACCCCCTCCGCCCGATCGGCGAAGAAACCCGCCCCCAAAGCCGGCGAGTAGCCGCGCCAAGCGGTGAGATCGCGTATCAAGGCCTCACGAGCGAGGCCGCCGGGCCGCGGGGAGCTTCCCTCGCTACCCGAGCTGCTCGCCTTTATCCGCCAGAGCCCTGCCGCACTCGGCGGGCGCGAGATCGCCCGCGCCTTTGACGTTGCCCCGGCCGATCGCCCGGCGCTTCGCGACAGGCTGCGCGAGATCGAGCGGTCCGGCGCGATCACCCGCACCGGCGGGCGCCGCTTCGCTGCCGCCCCTTCGGTCCCCGAGATCACGCTGGTCGAGCGGTCCGGCAGCGACGCGGATGGCCTGGCGCTCGCCCGACCGGTCGCCTGGCCACGCCCGGGCCCGGCCCCGGTTTTGCGGCTCCTCGAAACCGGAAGCAACGAGGCCCTGAGGCCCGGCGAGCGGGCCATGGCGCGGCTGGTCCAGCGCGAAACCGGTGAGATCGAGGCCCGG
>JAFMSA010000578.1 GCA_017353855.1 Alphaproteobacteria bacterium | reverse complement strand
TGCCGGGAGCAGGGCTGTTGTGGGTCTGGTGGATCAATCTGTTCAACTTCATGGACGGTATCGACGGGCTTGCGGCGAGCGAAGCGGCGGCGATCGGCAGCGGTTTGCTGCTGTTCGGGTTATGTGGCGCGGGTGCCGGCTCCGAACCGGCCCTGCTCGCGGCTGCGGTTATCGGGGCCGCGCTCGGCTTTCTGGTATGGAATTGGTCGCCCGCGCGGATCTTTCTCGGTGATGTCGGCAGTGTGCCGCTCGGTTATCTGCTGGGATTTTTGCTGCTCGACCTCGCCGGCCGGGGTTTTTGGAAGATTGCGCTGATCCTGCCACTTTATTTCATCGCCGACGCGACGATCACTCTTGTGCGGCGGCTGCTGCGCGGCGAGCGGGTCTGGAAGGCGCATCGCGAGCATTACTATCAGCAAGCCGTGCGCTACGGCCTTGGCCACGCCGCCGTCGTCAGGCTTGTTATTACCGCCGATATCCTGCTGATCGGATTTGGCTGGGCGGCGGAGAACGGCTGGGGTGCCGCTTCCCTGGCTGTTTCGGCCGTAATCACCGGGGGCTTGTTGGTCGCGCTGAGCCGCGGCCGCCCGAGGGGGGGCCATATGTCATGACGATAGAGCCGAAGGCGCGCCCGATCCGCCGTGCGCTGATTTCCGTCAGCGACAGGACCGCCATCGTCCCCTTTGCCAAGGGGCTGGCGGGCCGTGGCGTCACGATCATCTCAACCGGCGGATCGGCGCAGACCCTCGCGGCCGGCGGCTTGCGCGTCACCGAGGTGGCGGAAGTCACGGGCGTTGCAGAATTTCTTGATGGCCGGGTGAAGACGTTGCACCCGGCAATCCATGGCGGACTGCTCGCGCGGCGCGACCGGCCGGATCATCTTGCCGCGTTGGCGGAGCGCGGAATCGCTCCGATCGATCTTCTCGTCTGCAATCTTTATCCGTTCGCGCAGACCGTCGTGACGGGCGCGAGGCCTGAGGATTGCATTGAAAACATTGATATCGGCGGCGTTGCGCTGGTCCGCGCTGCGGCCAAGAACTACGATGCCGTGACCGTCGTGACCGACCCCGGCGATTACGAGGCCATTCTTGCGGAGCTTGACGCCGGTGACGGCGCGGTCGGGACCGACATGCGGCGCACACTCGCACGCAAGGGTTTTGCGCTGACGGCAGCTTATGATGCCGCGATAGCGGAATGGATGGCGCGCGCCGAGGGAGTCGACTTTCCCGAGACAATCGTCCTGAGCGGCCGCTTGGCGCAGCGGCTGCGCTATGGCGAGAACCCGCATCAGTCGGCGGCCTTTTACCGGACTGGCGAGGCCCGCCCCGGAGTGGCGACCGCATGCCAACTCCAGGGGAAGGAGTTGTCGTACAACAATTACGGCGACGCCGATGCCGCTTTCGAATTAGTTGCCGAATTTGCCGGACCGGCTGTCGCGATCGTCAAGCACGCCAATCCTTGCGGCGTAGCTGTCGGCGAGACAATCCGGGAGGCGTGGGAGAAGGCGCTCGCCTGCGATCCGCTCAGCGCCTATGGCGGGATCGTAGCGCTGAACCGCGCCCTGGATAGAGAGACCGCCGAGGCAATCGGCCGGCTTTTCATCGAAGTCGTCATCGCCCCTGCCGCAGGCGAAGAGGCGGCTTCGGTCCTCGCCCGAAGGGCCTCGCTGCGGCTCCTCGTCGCCGGCGCCGTGCCTGAGGCGGCCGCGCCTGGCCGAACCGTGCGGTCGCTGTCGGGCGGGATCCTCGTACAGGAACGCGACCGGCTTTGCGCCGGGCCGGAGAGGCTGCGTACGGTGAGCCGCCGGGAGCCGAGCGAGACCGAGCTTGCCGATCTGCTGTTCGCCGAAAAAGTCGTCAAGTACGTCAAATCGAATGCAGTCGTGTTCGCCCGGGATCTGGCGACGGTCGGGATCGGGGCCGGACAGATGAACCGCGTGGACCCGGTCAGAATTGCCGTCGCGAGGGCGGGGGAGACCGCGCAAGCGGCGGGGCTCGCAACATCTCCGACATCCGGCTCGGTTCTTGCCTCTGATGCATTCTTCCCGTTCCCGGACGGTCTCGAAGCCGCGATTGCAGCCGGAGTAACCGCGGTCATCCAGCCGGGAGGCTCGGTACGCGATGACGCGGTCATTGCCGCTGCGGACGCAGCCGGTATCGCGATGGTTTTTAGCGGCCTTCGGCATTTCCGCCATTAAGGCAAGCGCGGGCCCGGGCTGACCGAAGGCCGGTGTGGCCTGTCCTCGAGTGCGCAGTCGGGTCGCTCTCTTCGACAGCATAAAAGGGCTGCGTGTTTCCGGGCGCAAACCCTGCCGTTCGGGGCAGGCGGTTTTTCCCCGCATATGCCGGCGACAAGAACCCGGCGACAAGAACGCTGTACGGACGCGACCCGGACACGGGCCGGCGGCAGGTGCTGTGCCGCAACGGCCGCTTTCTGATCGACCAGGGCGCGGACCGCTGCGCGCCGGCCACGGTCGAGGGGGCTGTCCAACCGGGTTCTCCAATACCCGCGGGCGGCTCGATCTGCTCGTCAAAGCGCGGAGGACTTCGCTCCAGAACTCGCGCCCGACAGCGCTGATAAAATGGCTGCCACGCTCCTCGGATAGTTGGGGCAGCGCAGCCCCGAGGAGGCGAAGCAAAGCCGAGATAGCCGGCTTAAGCCACGAGTTTCGAGGCATGCCGACATGCTTTGTCGGAACCTCGGCGTCCAGACGGGGGAATTCTCCGTCCTTCAGGACGGGGAAGAGGTTTAACAGCCCGTCCTGGAACTGCCGAGCTTCGGCAGAGACCGGCAGACGCATCACTTCACAGGCGCGCCAGCAGCGACATTGCGATTATGTCGATCGGCCAGAACAGTCCGGCTGAAAAGGCCACCACGATCTCGGGGAACTCCATCTTTTTGTGACCGCTGCGCAGATCGCCGATCAGGTGAGAGGAGAAATCCACTGTGGCTCCCAGCGCGTAAAGCACAAGCCCGATCAGCCAAGCCCGACGACCCATCTGAAAGCCCGCCCACCCAGTGACTGCGAATTGCTTTTGCGGCCCGTCATCGGGCGCAGTAATTCCTGCACTGCGCCGAGCCGTGTGCCGCCGAAGCGCAAACGCATCCGCGAATTCGCCACGGCGAAGCGATAAACTTACAATCCGCCCGGCCTCCTGCCGCCATGCGCTTGGCTGTCGACCCGGGAAGCGCAGCCCGTTGCGGCCGGATTTCGGCCTTACTGTGAAACCCGTCGCCGAAGCCGGGGGTCTTAAGGGGGCATGACGCAACTCTCCACGGCCCTCGCCTGCCGCCCGAGCTTATCCTCAGCCGACGCGAATATTCTTGAACTGCCACGGATCCTCGCGATCGAGGTCTTCCGCGAACAGCCGTTCGCGTCCCTGAAGGGGTGTCCAATCGCCAAATACCCCGACGAGATCGCCGAGATAGGGGCGCGAGATCTCGAGGACGCGCTCGAAGTCCAGTTCCTCGGGCTCGACAATACCTGCGCGCGGATGCTCGAGCGCCCAGACGATGCCGGCCAATACCGCGGCGGTGACCTGCAGGGAGGTGGCGTTGTTGTACGGCGCGACCC
>JAFMSA010000096.1 GCA_017353855.1 Alphaproteobacteria bacterium | reverse complement strand
CGACTACGCCAATTACGGCTATGACGAAATCGTCAACCACGACGAGCGCTACGACCGAATGGAGGAGTTCATCGGCGTTTGCCGCGCGCTGTGGGGTTCGGTCGAGCCAGACGCGATGGTTCGGGACGAGGCGACCGGCCAGGTCGGAGACGCGGCGAAGGTCCACGATGTCGAGCATCGCGGCAAATTCTTTGAGATTAGTGGCCCGCTCAACACGCCGCCCTCGCCGCAAGGCCGGCCGGTGCTGCTGCAGGCGGGCAACTCTCCGCGCGGCGTGCGCGCTTCGGCCTATGTCGCCGACATGGTGTTCGGCGCCGACATGCCCCTCGAATTGCAGATCAAACAGCGCAAGATGCTCGACGACGCGCTCATTTCCATGGGGGCGACCCGAAGGCTGTGGGTATGGTCTGGCAGCAGCCCTGCGTCGTCGCCGAGACCGAGGCCGAGGCGGCGGCGCGATGCGAATTGCTGCTCGACGCGATCCAGGCGGAGGGCGTCGGTGTCTATCTCTCGCACAACGGCGGCTACGATTTCTCGCCCTGCCGCAGCGCTTCACGCTCGGCCAACTGCATGGCGAGATCATCGCCAGCCAGGCCTCGCCCGGCGGCTTCATGTGCTGGATGGTGACCCGGCTCGGCGCGGACACCGAGATCACTCGCGACGAATTCTTCGATTACGGCCGGCGGTTCGCGACCAGCTACACGCGCACGATCGCCGGCATCGCGGCGCAGGTCGCCGACATCCTCGAAGAGAAGTTCGAGGCGACGGGCAGCCATGGCGGGTTCATGCTCGGCCATGTCGTGTCGATGCCGTACGACCTCGCGGCGATCGTCGACCTGCTCGTGCCGGAACTGCAGCGGCGCGGCCGGTTCCGTCATGAGTACAAAGGGACTACTGCGCGAAAACCTGCTCGACGACGATTAGACCCGGTGGGCGGCGCGTGATACTCCCGTTCGGCGAACTGTTCGGCAATCTTGACTGCTGAGGAGACCACGGCATGGCCGATTACCCCCGCGACCTTGTCGGCTACGGCGAGACCCCGCCGCACGCGCAATGGCCGAACGGCGCACGGATCGCCGTGCAGTTCGTGATGAATTACGAGGAGGGCGGCGAGAACGCGATCTTTCACGGCGACGTCGCCGCGGAAGCCTTCCTTAACGAGCTGGTCGGGGCGCAGCCGGTGCCGGGATTGCGCAACCCGGTCATCGAGTCGCTGTTCGAGTACGGCAGCCGCGCCGGGTTCTGGCGCCTCTATCGCACCTTCACCTCGCGCCAGGTGCCGATCACAGTCTACGGCGTGGCGATGGCGATGGCGCGCAACCCGGCCGCGGTCGAGGCGATGATGAAGGCCGGGTGGGAGATCGCGACCCACGGCTATCGCTGGATCGACTACCAATACGTGCCGGAGTCGGTCGAGCGCGAGCACCTCCAGAAGGCAATCGACATTCAGACGCGGATGACGGGCGAGCGGCCGCTCGGCTGGTACCAGGGACGCTGCAGCCCCAACACGCTGCGACTGGTGGTCGAGGAGGGTGGGTTTCTCTGGGCCTCGGATTACTATGGCGACGACCTGCCGTTTTGGGACCACCGCTACGGCAAGCCCCAGCTGATCGTGCCCTACGCGTTCGACAGCAACGATATGCGTTTCGCCTCACCCCAGGGGTTCAACTCGGGCGAGCAGTTCTTCATCTACCTCAAAGACACGTTCGACGTGCTCTATCGCGAAGGCGAAGATCGGCCACGCATGATGTCGATCGGCATGCATTGCCGGCTCTTGGGCCGGCCGGGACGCACCGCCGCTTTGGAGCGGTTTATCGATTATGTCGCGGGCCACGACAGAGTGTGGTTCGCGCGCCGCATCGAGATCGCGCGCCATTGGATCGCGACACACCCGGTCGGGCGCTAATTGGTAATTTCTGCCGATACGCGCGGAGGAGCCGGGCGTTGAACTGAACGAGCGTCGTTTCGAGCGGGCCGTAGACGCCGTCGGGCATAACGCGCGAGGGCTTCCCGGCCTGCATCACGTTGTTGACCGGGACGTCCTGCGCCCAGATCTTGCTCGCGCCTTCGGACCGCCGCAGCGCGCTCGGCGAAATAATCGGAAAGCACGGCCAAATCCAGCCACCGCCCGTGACGCGGACCCGACGCGAAGGTCGCCGCCGGCCCGATGGGCAGCGTGTAAGACACGGCGCCGGGCGCGAACATCAGCCGCAGGTTCGGCGGCACCATACCAACAAAGAGCTGGTTGTGCTGGCGCGGCGCGAGGCCCGGAATCGGCGGGAACATCGCCTCGGCGCCCCAGCCGTCGCGCATCATGACGCCGTCGGGCGACAGCATTGGCACGCCGCGAATGATCGCATTGTCGACGTCCTGTATCGGGGTGGATTCGACGCCGCCCTCAGGTGGTTGCTCGGCGCGAAGTCATGCGTCCCCTGATGAACAAATTCGGGATGATAAGCGCCGGTGAAGTTTTCGAGCTGGTCCTTCCAGTTCCACGGCACCGGCGTGGTCGCCTGAACCGGCGGCACGGTGCAGCGGATGAGGCCCGTCGGTTATCGCCACCGCAGCTCAGCACATGGCCGCGATGCCGGCACACCGCGCCCATTGCCCGGATGTCGCCTCCCCTGCCCCGCGCAATGATCGCCAGCTCGCCGGCCACCGAAAACGAGAACGCATCGCCCGGCGTCGCGAGCTGGTCGGTGCGGCCGACGCAGACCCAATTGCGCGCGAACACGCCATCGCGCTCGAAATCGGGCGAGGTGTAGCACTGCCTCGCCGGCATCGGCGCCGCCGCCTCGTCGCCGGCGTAGGCTGGAAGAGCTTTGAGGATCGTCGGTCATCGCTTGGCCAACAGGTCGATTTCAACAAGCGCGCCGCGGGCAAGCCCAGTGACGCCGATGCAGGTACGCGCCGGCAATTTTCCGGACGTGAAATAGGAGCGCCAAACCTCGTTCATCGGCGCGTAGTCGCGCTCAAAATGGGTGAGGTAAACGCGGGCGAAGACGACACGGTCGAGCGCGCTGCCGGCGCCGGCAAGCACGATCTTCAAATTCTCGACGACACGACGGGTCTGCGCCACGACGCCTTCGGGCAACGACGCGCTGTCGTCATCGGGATCGGTCGGCATCTGGCCGGTGACAAAGAGCCAGCCATCGGCGGCGACGACATGGCTGAACGGCGCGACCGGCGTCGGCGCACCGTCGATCATCAGAAACTCGATCACCGCGCGCTCATTTGGCGGCCGGCGGGCGCAGCGGTTCGGGCTAGGCCGACGGGCGGCCGGCCGCGGCGCGACGTCGCGCATGATCGGCCGCGTAACGCCGCCAGGCGACGACACCGATATCGCGGCGCGACACAAACCGCGCGTGCATGTCGGGACACGGATTGTCCATCATGATGCGCCAGTTGCAGCGATCGCCGAAACGCCGTGCCACTCGGCCACGGCTGAGAGGCATTCCGGCGCCTCGTCCTCGAAAGGCGGCGCGCGATATCGCCGACAAAGACCCAGACCGCGCCGCGCCGCTCGCGGACCGGGCAGGATTTGACCGCGGCCTGGCGCGACATCGCCGCATCGGGCCCTCCATCAGCTTGGCGATGCAGGCACCGGTCTCGTCCGAGAAGGTCCAGCCGTGATAGGGGCAGCTCTACGTGCCGCTGCCCGGGTAGAGGCACCTGCCCTGCGACAGCCGGGCGCGGCAATGCGGGCAGCGCTCTCGGCGCGCGCGTGGAGCTTGCCCGCCTCGCGGAAGATCGCAAGGTCCTCGCGAGGACCTTGATATTGATCGTCTTCGGCCTGCCGCCGACGCGCCAGGCGGCCATCACCGGATAGGAGTAATCGCACAAGCCGGTTTCTCCGAGCCCGGTCCCGGCATCAGAATCGTCGCTGGGAAACCGCTCGACCGTCATCTTCATCTCCTTCCTGCATTGGCGCTGCAGGGGCCATGCCAGCAGCGCCGCCATGGCATGGTTCCTGCGCGCGCCAGGGCAGTTGAGCGAGCAGTTTAATTTTGAGCAGCTTAATTTAATGCGTATCGTTGGCCCGATCACCCGCCGATGCCTGCTGAAAACGGCCGCAATTGCCGACGCCGGCAGCGCGGCCGGCTTGCCCCTGCGGCGGTTGGCTTACGCCCAACCGCCGACCCCGGTGAAGTTCACGCTGCCTTGGGTCGCCGAAGGCAGCAGCCTCTTCACCTCCGTCGCCAAGGAGATGGGCTTCTTGGACAAGCACGGGCTCGATGTCAGCATCGCGCGCGGCTCCGCCGCGGCCGAGGCGATCGGCACCGGTCATTTCGACAGTAGCATGCGCGGATCGCGGCCATTCTTCAGGTGGTCAAGGGCTGCCGATCGTTGCGCTCGGCGCTTGTGCGTATGACGCGACAATGGGCATCGGCGTGCTCGAAGACGGGCCGATCAAGTCACCCAAGGAAGGCCGGCAGCGAGACTGGCCTTGTCGAATGGCAGCGCCGCCAGCGTCGGTTCACCGAACGGATGCAGTGCGTCTCCTACCGGTATGGCCAACTCGCCTTGCTGCCGGCGCCGCTGCGCCTCGAGGTGTCCAAAGGGATTCGGCCGCAGCGAGGCGTTGCAGGCGGCGACGCTATTTGTGGCCGCACGCCGCGACCCGACCGCGCCCAAGCCTGCGGCGTCAGTGCGACGATGTGCAGGTTCCGATCCCGATCTTCCACTGAGCCTTTAATGCCGCGCTCGGTTTCCGCTTGCCTCACAGGGTCCTCTCACGCGATTGACGCCGCGGTCGACCTCCTCGAAGGTAGGGAATGACTGCAAAACCGCTTCATCTCGCCTGGTTTCTCCAGGGTTCGAGCGCCCAGGCCTGGGGCGAGGAATGGACCGGGCATATCGGCGCCAACTGGATGGTGCCGGAGCTGTTCGGCGATCTCGCGCGGAGCCTGGAGCGCGCCTGCTTCGACTATGTGCTGATCGAGGATTCGTCCTATATCGGCGAGAGCTACGGCGGCTCGACCGCGATCTATCTGGAAAACGCGATCGCGGTGCCGCGGCAGGACCCGGCGATCATCGCGGCGCTGATGACGCAGCAAACCTCGCGGATCGGCATTGTCCCGACCTTCGCCACCTATTCGCACCACCCGTATCTCTTGGCGCGGCTGATCGCCAGCCTCGATCAGGTGTCGCAGGGGCGCATCGGTTGGAATGCGGTCACGGGTAGCTCGGATTTCGCGGCGATGAATTACGGCCTGCCGGGCCTCCCTGAGCACGACGCCCGCTACGACATCGCAGACGAGTACCTCGCCGCGGTGCGCGCGCTGTGGGGCTCATGGGAACCGGGCGCGATAATTAACGACACCGCGCGGGGCGTCTTTATCGATCCGGCCAAGGTCCATCACGTCAATTTCGCCGGCAAGTACTACAATACCCGTGGCCCGCTCAATGCCGGGCCTTGCCCGCAGGGACAGCCGGTCATCGCCCAGGCCGGCGGCTCTCCGCGCGGCCGCGAATTCGCCGCATGCCACGCCGATACGATCGTCGCCCACGCGAAGGGCATTGGCGGCATGAAGTCTTATCGCGAGGATGTGCGCCGGCACATGGTCGCGCACGGGCGCAACCCCGACGACTGCAAAGTGCTGTTCATGATCGCGCCGATCCTCGGCGAGACCGAGGAGCTGGCGCAAGAGCACAAGCGGCGCCGCGCCGCGCACGCCGCGGCACAGATCAAGCAGCGCCTGGCGTTCTTCGGCAAGCTCATCAGCGTCGATTTCTCCGGCTTCGACCTCGACAAGCCGATCTGCGACCTCGAGATCACGACCAATGGCCACCAGCTTAACCTCGAACAGTTCAAGCGCATCGCCGGGAGGCGCACGCTGCGCGAGACGATGGCCGACTACAACGCGACGAGCCTTTCGGTCGAATTGGTCGGCACGCCCGGTACGGTTGCCGCGAGGATGGGCGAGGTCATGGAAGAGGTCGGCGGCGACGGTTATCTCTTCTCGCTCAACAATGTGAGCCGCCGCACCCTCGCCGAGATCGAGGATGGGCTGGTGCCGGCGCTGCAGGCGCGCGGCCTCGCGCGCAAGGCTTATTCCTTCGCGCAGTTCCGCGAGAATCTGCTGGAGTTTTAGATTTAGACGCGACGCACGACGCTGCCGAACCCGCGCGAGCGACCCCGGCTGGCGTCGCGGTCAGCTCGCGTAGCGGCTCTTCGGCCGCTCGAGGCCCATGTTCTCGCGCAGCGTCTCGCCCTCGTACTCCTCGCGGAACAGGCCCCGATTTTGCAGCTCGGGGATCACCAGGTCGACAAAATCGCTGAGCCCGCCCGGCAGGTAGGGCGGGTGCACCAGGAACCCATCGACGCCGTAGCCGCGGAACCATGTCTCCATGTCATCGGCGATGTCGACCGCCGAGCCGATCAGCGTGCGCTGCCCGCGCGCGCCCGCGAAACGCTCGTAAATCTGGCGGATCGTGAGTTTCTCCTCCTTGGCCCAGCGGATGATGTTGCGCGTCGAGCTTTGGCTCGCCAGCGCCCAGCGGCTCTCCTCGATGTCGGGCAGCGGGCCGTCGAGGTCATATTCCGACAGGTCGAAATTGCCGAGCTGGTTCGACAGCACTTCAAGTCCGACATCCGGGTGGATTTTCGATTGCAGGAAACGGTGCGTTTCCTCGGCTTCCTTCTTCGTGCGACCGACGATCGCGTTGAGCCCGGGCATGATCTTCAATGCGTCCGGCGGGCGACCATAGCGCGCCATGCGGCCTTTGAGGTCGCGGTAGAACTCTTGCGCGCCGGCTAGTGTGTGCTGCGGCGTAAAGACGCCTTCCGCGAAGCGCGCCGCAACCTCGCGCCCGATGTCGGACGACCCGGCCTGAAACAGCACCGGATGGCCCTGTGGTGGGCGCGCGACGTTGAGCGGGCCCTGCACCGAGAAATGCGGTCCCTTGTGGTTGAGCGCGTGCAGCTTCGCCGGGTCGAAATAGACCGAGGTCGAGCGGTCCCGGACAAACGCGTCGTCGTCCCAGCTGTCCCACAGCCCCTTGACAACCTCGACAAACTCGACCGCCCGGTCGTAGCGCTCGCCATGCTCGAAATGCCGCGCGCGGCCGAAATTCCAGGCCTCGTTGAGCGCAGACGAAGTGACCACGTTCCACCCGGCCCGGCCATTGCTGATGTGGTCGAGCGAGGCGAATTTGCGGGCGATGTGGTAGGGCTCGTTGTAGCTCGTCGTCGCGGTGGCGCAGAGCCCAATACGCGAGGTCACGGCGGCGAGCGCCGGCAGCAAGGTCAGCGGATCGAAATAGGCCATGTATTGCGGCCAGCGCTTCAGCGCGTTCAGCTTGCCATCGCGCACCGCGACTGCGTCGGCGACGAACATCAGGTCGAACCTGCCGCGCTCGGCGATCTGGGTGATCGCCGCGTAGTGGCGGAAATTGGTGCCGGCGTCGATCTGCGCGCCGGGATGCAGCCACGCTGCCACATGGTTGCCGGTGGGATGAAAGAATCCCCCGAGACGCATTTTCTCGCCGCGCCGTTCCTGGTTCATCGCAGCCACCTCCCGCCCGCGCGACCCGATCTCCGGCGAGCTTGCAATTGCAAATCGAAGGCCAGGATATTACCTCGCCGCGGCCGTCGCGAGACGAGTTCTGTCGCGCCCGCGCCGAAAGCGGGGGGACCGGTGATCCCGGCGGTAATGTTCGTCAGATGAACGATCCGGTCACTAGAACATGGTGATTATCCTGGCCGCCGACCGGTTGAGCGTGGCAGCGGCATCTGAGGGCAGCACGAGCTGCTGTCGGGCTGGGCAGCTATCCTGAGCGGTTTTCACAATCAGACGCTGACGGCCGGACTACGTCCGGACCGTCGCTGACAAGTCCCGCCGAATTAAAGCACGCCGCCATGCGCTTCGGCGCCGGGAAGCGAGGCTCCGGGATCGTGGTCACGCACGGCGCACTACGACGCGGGCAGCGCGGCGCAAAACTGCATCCTTGCGGCAGGCGACGCATATCGGGAGGGCTGCCGGGGATCGCGTCGATATCGCGGTCACGATCTTGTCCGTGCACGGTCGAGGCGAGAAGACCGGCGGTATAAGGGTGCAGAGGATCCTGCAAGAGCTGCGCGACCGGTCCGACCTCGACGATGCGCCCGGCATACATGACCGCGATCGTATCGGCAATCTCGGCGGCGACCCCGAGATCATGAGTCACAAAGATCATCCCCATGCCGAGCTCGCGCTGCAGCCGTCGCAGCAGGGTCAGCACCTGTACTTGTACAGTCGCGTCGAGCGCGGTGGTCGGCTCATCGGCGAGAAGCAGCTGAGGGTTGCACGACAGTGCCATCGCGATCATTGCGCGCTGTCTGAGCCCACCCGACAGCTCGTGCGGATAGGCGTCGAGCCGCCGCTCGGCCGAGGGGATTCGCACGAGCCCCAGCAGCTCGAGCGCGCGGTCCCGCGCCGTTTGTCTGTCGATCCCGGTGTGGCGGCGCACGGTCTCGCCGATCTGCTGGCCGATTGTGTAAACCGGGTCGAGCGCGGTCATCGGCTCCTGGAAAATCATCGACACGAGCCCGCCGCGCAGGTCGCGCAGCTCGCGCTCACCCATCGCAAGCACGTCCTTGCCGTTGACCCGGACGCCGCCGTTGACGCGCGCGTGAGGCGGCAGAAGCCGCATCAGGGTGCGCAAGGTTACCGACTTGCCCGAGCCCGACTCGCCGAGAATGCACAGTACTTCGCCGTGCCGAGCTGCGAAGCTGACCTGGTTGACCGCATGCACGGTCGCCTCGCGCGAGACGAATTTCACCGAGAGGTCACTGACCTCGACGAGCGGAAGGTCCGCGCTGCCGTCCATTTCAGGCCTGCGTGGCTTTGCTGTGGCCGGAGGCCGGGTCGAGGATGTGACAGGCGGCGATATGCGAATTCACGCCGAGCCATTCGCCGAGCGGCGGTGCGACTTTCTCGCACACCGCTTCGGCGAACGGGCAGCGTGTGCGGAAGCGGCAGCCTGAGGGCGGATCGATCGGGTTGGGCGGATCACCGACGATCGGCGGCTCCTCGATGCGCCGCGCTGGGTCCATCGACGGGCGCGAGGCTAGCAGTGCCGTAGTGTAGGGGTGCTGCGGTCGCTCGAAAATCGCCCCGCCTGGGCCGAGCTCAATGATGCGGCCGAGATACATCACCAGCACGCGGTCACTGATATAGCGCACGACGTTAAGGTCGTGGCTGATAAAGACGTAGGTGAGGTTGAGCTGGCGTTTCAGCGTGCGCAGCAGGTTGAGTACCTGCGCTTCGACCGATTTGTCGAGCGCCGAGACTGGCTCGTCGAGGATCACCATGCGCGGATCGGTGGCGAGCGCGCGGGCGATGTTGATCCGCTGCTTCTGCCCGCCGGAGAGCTCATGCGGATAGCGTGGACCAAAGAGGTCGGCATCGAGCCCGACCTTGCCGAGGATGGCGCGGGCGATGTCGCGCGCCTCGGCCTTTTTCCGGCCCTGGACGAACGGGCCGAACGCCACCGAATCGCGCACCGGCATCCGGGGGTTGAGGGACGAATGGGAATCCTGAAACACCATTTGCACCTGCCGGCGCAGGGCGTTGACCGCGATCTTGCTGCCGACCGCATCGCCGTCGAACACCAGTTCGCCGTCATCGGGGACGATAAGGTGCAGCAGCAGCCGGGCGAGGGTAGACTTGCCACAGCCGCTCTCGCCGACAATGCCGAGCGTCTCGCCCTTGCGCACGGTGAACGAGACGCCGTCGACCGCCTGCACGAACTTGCCGCGCGCGCCCTTGACCGGGAAATGCTTCTTGAGCTTGCGGGCGATCAGCATGGGCTGCGCCGGGCCGCCGCGGTCGCGAGGATCGATGAAGGCCATGCTCACATCCTCACATCCATCGCCGCGCGCAACCCGTCGCTGACCAGATTGAATGAGATCGAGGTGATAAAGATCGCGGCGCCGGGCAACGCGCAGACAAACGGCACGACATAGATTGATTGCCTGAGGGTGCTGAGCATCAGGCCCCAATCGGCGGTCGGCGGGCGGACGCCGAGACCGAGAAATGATAGCCCAGAGGCCAGCAAAATGCTGACGCTGACCAGCGATGAAGCGTAGATGAAGACCGGGCCCAGTACATTGCCGAGGACGTGATATCGGATGACCATGATCGTGCCGGCGCCGGTCGCGCGTGCGGCCTCGATATAGTCGAGCGAACGCACCTGAGTGGTCGCGGTCTCGGCGACGCGGCACATTGGCGGGATAAAGACGAGCGTCAGCGCCAGCATGCCGTTGCCGATGCCACCACCCATTGCGCCGGCGATCGCTACCGCGAGCAGCACTGACGGAAACGCGTAGAACACGTCCATCGCCCGCATGATCACGGTGTTGACGCGCCCGCCGGCGAACCCGCCAATCACGCCAAGCAGCCCGCCGACGACGGACGCGATAAGAACAGGCATCACCCCCATCAACAGCGAGACACGGCCGCCGTAGGTGAGGCGCGAGAGCATGTCGCGGCCCAATTCGTCAGTGCCG
>JAFMSA010000577.1 GCA_017353855.1 Alphaproteobacteria bacterium | reverse complement strand
TACGCCAACCTGATCCTCGCAGAAAGGCTGTCGCAGGTGGAGGGTGTGGGGCAGGTCTTTATCTTCGGGCAGAAGCCCTATGCCGCGCGGGTGCAGGTCAACCCCTCCGCGTTGGCTGCGCACGGCATCGGCCTGGAGGATGTGCGCAACGCGCTCGCCGGGGCGACGGTCAATCTGCCGAAAGGTGCGATCGAAGGCCCGCACGAGGCCGTCGCACTGGAGGCCAACGACCAGCTCTTCGACGCCGCCGCTTATGGAAATGTGATCGTCGCTTATCGCAACGGCGCCCCAGTGCGTCTCAAGGACGTCGGCGATGTTGTCAATTCCGTGCAGAACGCCCGGGTTGGCGCCTGGTTCGACAATCGCGCGGCCGAGGGGGTCGCGATCCAGAAGGCTCCCGGCACCAATACGATCCAGCTCGTCGACACGATCAAGAAATTGGTGCCGAAGCTGCAGGAGTCGATGCCGCCCTCGGTTCACGTCGACCTGATGTTGGACCGCACGCTCGTCACGCGCGCGGCGGTGCGCGACGTGCAGCTCACGATGCTGCTGACGATTTCCCTCGTCATCGTCGTCATCTTCGTGTTCCTGCGCACGATTTGGGCGACGGTGATCCCGAGCCTTGCGGTGCCGTTGTCGCTGCTCGCCACTTTCGCCGTCATGTGGGCGGCCGGCTACAGCCTCGACAACATCTCGCTGATGGCGCTGACGATCTCGGTCGGCTTTATCGTCGACGACGCGATCGTGATGATCGAGAACATCGTGCGCTACCTCGAGCAGGGGATCCCGCCCTTCGAGGCGGCGCTCAAGGGTGCGGGTCAGATCGGCTTTACGATCATTTCGATTACCTTTTCTCTGATCGCGGTCTTCATCCCGCTGTTCTTCATGGGCGGCATCATCGGGCGACTGTTCCGCGAATTCGCGGTTACGGTATCGGTCGCGGTCGTGGCTTCGGCGGTCATCTCATTGACCCTGACGCCGGTCTTGTGCTCGCTGTTTCTCAAGGAGCAGGGGCTTCACCCGGC
Organism: Alphaproteobacteria bacterium; assembly: GCA_017353855.1. Taxonomy (GTDB): domain Bacteria; phylum Pseudomonadota; class Alphaproteobacteria; order ATCC43930; family CGMCC-115725; genus AP-15. The sequence continues at coordinate 2,564 of JAFMSA010000577.1, read as the reverse complement.
GGGCCGCTTCAACCGCTCGGCCGAGCGCTTTTTCCATTGGATGATCGGAGCCTACGACCGGGGGCTCAATTTCGTCTTCCGCCATCAATTCTCGGCGCTGATGTCGACCCTTCTGCTGATGGCGGCGACTGCGGTGTTGTATCTGCACATCCCCAAGGGCTTCTTCCCGCAACAGGACACGGGCACCGTGTTCGGCGAGGTCGATACGAGGCAGGACTCCTCGTTCCTCGCGACTTCCCGGATTGCCCATCAAATTGTCGACATCATTCGCCAGGATCCCAGTGTCGGCGGCGTTTTCATGCTCGCGGGCGCCTATGCCTACAATCCGAGCGAGAATGCGGCGCGCGTCTTTTTCGCACTTAAGCCGTTTGACGAGCGCAGCGACACCGCCGAACAGGTGGTGCAGCGCCTGCGCCGAAAGGTATCGGCGGTCCAAGGTGCGAAATTCTTCATGCAGGTGCCGCAGAACATCACTGTCGGCGGCCGCCTCGCCCGGACGCAATACCAGTACACGCTGACCGATACCAACGACGAGCAACTCAATCATTGGGCGCCGAGACTTGAAGCCGAGATGCGCAAATTGCCGGAGCTCCAGGACGTCGCCTCGGACCAGCAAAATGCGGCGCCGACGATGACGATCGACATCGACCGCGACACCGCCTCCCGGCTCGGCGTATCGGCGTCGCTGATCGACCAGACCCTCTATGACGCGTTCGGTCAGCGTCAGGTCGCGACGATCTACACCGCGACCAACCAGTACAAGGTCGTACTCGAGCTTCAGCCGCAGTTCCGCGACGATCGGACGTCGCTCTCGAAGATCTACGTCGCCGCGCAGAACGGCGCGCAGGTGCCACTGTCAAGCTTCGCGCATTTCACCGCAAAGGTCACTCCGCTTTCGATCAGCCATCAGGGTGTGTTCCCGGCGGTGACCCTGTCGTTCAATCTCGCTCCCGGCGTCGCTCTCGGCCAGGCCGTCGAGAAGATCCAGGTGATGACGGAGCGGCTGCACACGCCGCCGACACTGAACGGGTCGTTCCAGGGCACGGCGCAGGCCTTCCAGGCGTCGCTGTCATCGATGCCGATTCTGATCGCTGCCGCTATTCTCGTCGTCTACATCGTGCTTGGCGTGCTCTATGAGAGCTACATCCACCCGATCACGATCCTGTCCGCTTTGCCCTCGGCCGGTGTGGGCGCACTGGTCGCGCTGACGCTGCTGCACTATGATTTGAGCGTCATCGCGATCGTCGGCGTCATTCTGCTGATCGGGATCGTCAAGAAGAATGCGATCATGATGATCGACTTCGCGTTGCAGGCGGAGCGATTGGAGGGCAAGAGCCCGCAGGAGGCGATCCACCAGGCATGCCTCCTGCGCTTCCGCCCGATCATGATGACGACGTTTGCCGCACTCTTCGGCGCGATGCCGATCGCCTTCGGCCAGGGTGCGGGATCCGAGCTGCGGCAGCCGTTGGGCATTGCAATCGTCGGCGGATTGCTTGTCTCACAATGGCTAACACTATATACGACGCCGGTGGTCTATCTTTATCTCGAACGCTTCGCGCGCTGGCTGGGGCGCCCTTATCGCCCATCGCGGGTCCAGGAAGCGCTCTCGGACAGGCCGGCCTCGGCGCTTGCGGAGAGCCGCCATGGCGCCGAATGAGGCAAGACCCGCGGAACCGCGAGATCCTGTGCCGGAGACGAAGTCCGAGCGCTGCCCGGCGAATTACGAGGTCAGCCGCGCCTTCGGCTTTCTCGTTCACGACGTCTCGCGGCTGATCAAGCGGCGCTTCGAGCGGCGGGCGCGGCAGATCGGGCTTCCGATCACGCGCCAGCAGGCGGCTGTCGTGCTCAACATCGCGGGTAACGAGGGAGTGAGCCAGGCCGAAGTCGCGACGTGGCTCGGCATCGAGCCGATCGCGCTGGTGCGGATGCTCGACAAGCTCCATGAGGAGGGGGTGGTCGAGCGCCGCGCCCATCCGACAGATCGGCGGGTGCGGACGTTATGGCTGACACCTGCCGCCGGCCCCGTCGTCGAGCGAATTCTGGCAATCAACGAAACGATTCGCCACGACGCGTTCGCAGGGTTGCCGCCGAAAACTCGCGACGCCGTGATCAGCGCACTGTGCCAGATCAAGGGCAATCTGGCACCGTGGGAGGAGGCGGCCTGTGAGCACGCCGGCGAGAGTTCCGGGGAGACTGCCACGGGTTCGCGCGGCGAATAGCCGGCCGCAGAGCTGCCGGCAGGTGTCGTGACGCGTGGGATGTCGCGTTCGCGTAACGGGTGCTGCAGCTCTGATGGCTTGGCTGGTGGGGCTTGCTTCGGTCGATGCCGCAACCGCCGAGGACGCGATCCGCACGTCGCTCGAAAAGTGGCAGTTGGCGTTCAACGAACGGGACGAAACTCACGTGTGCGATATTTTTGCTGCCGACCTGGTGGCCAATTATCAGGGCGCCCCGCAGCGAGATTACGCATCACTGTGCCAGCTGCTGCAGAACGCCGTTCAAGATCCCGATAGCGAGTACCGTTACTCGTTGAACATTGACGAGATCTTGGTTTACGGTGAAAC
>JAFMSA010000576.1 GCA_017353855.1 Alphaproteobacteria bacterium | reverse complement strand
TGCGTTCTGTCCGAGACCCCCGCTGTCCGCCGGCGAGGTCAGCCAGGCGGGCGTTGACAAACCCGGCCAACATCGCGTTATCACTTGGTATGCCCAACTTTTCTGAGCATGCCGAGGCGAAGCACGTGGCGCCAGCACTCCGATACACGAGGGCGCAGGGTACCTTGAAAGTTCTATCTCTGTTCTTATATTGAAAGGGCGCGCAGCAAGCCCCCAAAGTGAAATTTCCAGCGAAGCTCTGAGCGTTCTCAGAGGCGCGCGGTTGTTGTGACGGGCTCGCGCGTAAAGGAGATTGAACCGTGACGATGAACAGCAAAACAAGGGCGGACCTGCTCACCCGCCTTCTCGCCGAGGCGCAGCGATTTCCGATGCTCAGCCCGGAGCGAGAGCAGGAACTCGCACGAGCTTGGCGTAATCGTCACGACGAAGCGGCTTTGAGGGATCTGGTCGGTAGCCATCTGCGCCTCGTGATCAAAATAGCGAAGGGTTTCGAAGGATACGGGCTGCCGATCTCGGACTTGATTGCGGAAGGCAATGTCGGCCTGATGCAGGCCGCGAAAAAGTTCGATCCCGAGCGCGGCTTCCGGTTCGCGACTTATGCGATGTGGTGGATTCGCGCAGCAATCCAGGAACACGTCCTGCACTCGACCTCGCTCGTGAAGATGGGCACGACCGCGGCGCAGAAGAAACTTTTCTTCAACCTGCGCCGGATCAAGGGTCGGTTGGATCTTATCGAGCACGGAGATCTTTCGCCCGAGGCGGTAGAAAGGATTGCCGCCGAACTCGGCGTGCCGCAGGAGGATGTCGTCAACATGAACCAGAGGTTGAGCGCCGCCGATCGATCGCTGAACGAGACGATGACAGACGACGGCGAGACCGAGTGGCTGGATCGCCTGGTCGACGAAGGTCCCACCTCGGAGGTCCTTCTGGCAGACACCGAAGAGACGGCTCAGCGTCGCAAACTGCTCGGTGAGGCGCTCGCAGGCCTCAACGAGCGCGAGCGCGAAATCCTGATTGAAAGGCGTCTGCGTGAGGAGCCGTTGACGCTCGAAGATCTCAGCAAACGATTTCACGTGTCGCGCGAGCGGGTCCGGCAACTCGAGGTGCGCGCCGTCGACAAATTGAGAAAGGCAATGCTGAGCGCCGCCCAGACGCTCGGCTTGCCGGTCGATGTAGCAACGGCCTAAGAAGCGGAGCGCGTATCGAAAGCTACGGCCCCAAGCGCCCAAGTCTCGCCTGGTCACCTGCTCGATCATTTGCCGGCGGGCGTCGATCTGGTTTCTGCGAATTCCTCATGCTCTCTCGACCGGGTGAGAGAACGCACTGAGGACGTCCGACCTGCCGATTATTCCAGTCAATATGCCCGCGTGGACGACCGGTATCAGCTCAATGTCATGTTCGACAAGCCGTTTTGCAAGTTCCTCGATCGACGCGTCTTCGCTCGTGACTATAACATTGGGGTCCATGATTTGATCCCCCGGGACATCACCCAGCGTCAGCAACTGCTCGGGTTCCGTCATCCCAGCGGCGAGCAGCTGAAGCCAAAGGGCGCGTTTCTTCGTGCCGGTTTCCGCACCCCTGACTAAATTGCCTTGACCGATCATTCCGACGAGGCGGCGTTGGGCATCAACGACGGGCACCCCGGTCGTTCCTTGGGTAAGGCAAAGCCGGACGACGCGGCTCGCCGGCGTTCCCGGCGAAACGCTGACAACATTTCTCGTCATAATATCGGCCGCGCGCATGGCTCCTCCTCCAATCTGATCCGAACATTAAAACTCATTTTGACACGCTGGCCTTGACCTAGCGCAACGCGTAACGGGTAAGTGCGTGCGACCGCGCCCTGGGCGGCGAGATCGAAAAAGGTTGACCCGCAGTACCTCCCGGGCAACGAGATCGGGCCGGTCACTCGGCAAAAATGGACGCCGCCGAATATCGTGTCGGTGTTCGCGCCGAGCTCAAACTCGCCGGAGTAGCCCTAAGCCTCGTCCGTCTCGCGATTTGCGCCGCCCGCTTAGGCTGGGCGCCGTGCGGCGGCTTCGACCACCTCGCCGGTCAGCTCATGGGGAGCATGCAGCCCAAGGTCGCCGAGCGAAAGCATCCCGACCATCTGGTTTTGGCGGTTCAAGACCAGCAAACGGCGGATCTGGTTCTGCTTCATCAGATCTGCCGCCTCAATGACATCCTGGTCTTCGAAGCAATAGGTGACCCCTTGGGACATCGCCTCGGCGGTCATCGTCTTCACGGGGTCGCCGCCATCGGCAACCGCGCGGCAAGCAATGTCTCGGTCCGTGATCATGCCAATCAGCCGGTTGTCTTTGCTGACCGGGAGGCAGCCGATATCGAGCTCTCGCATCTTTTTCGCCGCGTCCTGTAGCGACAAATCGGGAGCAACCCACGTCACATTTTTTGCCATAATGTCATTCACCGCCATCTTCTTCGGGTCGCTCACCCAGAGCTCGCGGAGCTCCTCGGGCAAGGTAAGCAGCACCTTTTCTTTTTCGCCCGGACTCAGATGCTTAGCGAGCACGGCGAATACGATCCGCGTGATCCGCCGCGGGTCGCGCAGTTCGCGTTCTTTCAGTTCGGCTCTGACGAGATCGAAAAATTCGTGCTGGTGGCGGATCCGGTTCGGTTCCCTCGTGGGATCCCATCCCTCATAATAGAGACCGCGGATCAGCATTGGCAGCTGCGCCCCGAGTTGCGCCGCTTGCTCCAGCGGCAGCCGGTGTCGCAATGCATGCAGAGTAGCACGTAGCGCCGCGAATGCTGCCGCCTGATTGGGGAAACCCAACCCGTCTGTTATGTCCTTGAGCCATTCGTGGGTCTTCTGAATCGTGCTATCCAGCACTGGAACCTTGCGCATCATCGCTCTCCTAGATCGGATTTCATTCGAGCAGGCTGCAATTCCACCGTCATTGATGCACATCAATGGAGGCCGGTCGGTGCAACAAAACATGAGCGGCGTGCAGTTCGATCCTGCGCACTGCTATGGAGCCTGTCTGTAAATCACCGGCGATCGCGGCGTATCGAGCATATGCGTGGGGCGCTGCCCTTACCCGGGCTTCGCCGCGCAGCACCTGACGATGGGTACGCTCGGTTGCCGCACTCTGCAGCGCGCAACTCAGCGGCGACACGCTCGGCTTGAGCTCTACGGATTTCAGGCCGCGAAGAAAGTGGCGCTGGAAACTACGACTCCTCGCGCGTGGGACCCCGATGGCCTCCGATCCGGGTCCGCACCTCGCCTTTTGCCGCGATGCCCCCTTGGAGAGACCCCATCTCAACGGTAACTCAGGCAACGGCGAGCACCCGGATATGGGCTTTTTTTTTATGCCGCCCGGGAGTAGGCCAGAATCTCATGGCCATCGTCGAACCTCACGCGAGACCGACTGTCCGGGCCCACATCGAGGACGCTGCCGTCAAACTGGATCCCTTATCCCTGGCAGGCAGATCATTTAGTTGCACTCTCGGCGCGGGGGTTTTGGTCTGGACCAATGATCTCGAAACCGAGGGTGACGCCGCCACGCGACAGCGCCAACACGACTGGCACCCTGTTTTTGAATTGCGTCAATTTGGCGGCCCAACTGGCGGC
>JAFMSA010000095.1 GCA_017353855.1 Alphaproteobacteria bacterium | reverse complement strand
GTTTTTGTGTATTTCGACAATGACGCGAAGGTCCGCGCGCCGGCGGACGCGCGTTCCCTCAAAGCCAGGCTGGGTTAGCACCGGCTTATTGCAATTTCGTGCCGCCTGCGTGAGCCTTGCCGCGCATTTCGGGAGAGCTTGCCATGACGACCCGACCGCCTGCCGAGATCGGCATGCCGCTCGAAGAGGTCGACACCCCTGCCCTGGTGGTCGATCTCGACGCATTCGAGCGCAACCTGCGCCGGTTACCCGAGCGGATCTCCGGGAGTCCGGTGCGCGTGCGCCCGCACGCCAAAACGCATAAGTGTCCGGTCATCGCATTGAAGCAGATGGAGCTGGGCGCAGTCGGCGTGTGCTGCCAGAAGGTCAGCGAGGCCGAAGCGATGGTTTATGGCGGGGTCAGGGACGTGCTCCTCACCAACGAGATCGTCGGCCGGCAAAAGCTGGAGCGGTTGATGTCGCTGGCTCACATCGCGCGTATCGGCGTCTGCGCGGACGATCCGGGGCAAGTGCTGGCGCTCGACGAGGCGGCCGGCAAAGCCGCGATCACACTGCCTGTCTATGTTGAGGTCAACATGGGAGGCAATCGCTGCGGCGTCGAGCCCGGTGAACCGGCACTCGATCTCGCCCGACGGATCACCGGGGCACGGCATCTCGTCTTTGCCGGGTTGCAGGCCTACCACGGTTCGGCGCAGCATTTGCGCAGCTGGGATGCGCGGCGCCAAGCGATCGCCCAGGCGAGCCAGAAGGCCGGGGCGACCCGCGACCTTCTGGCCGGTAACGGGATCGCCTGCGCCGCCATCACCGGCGCTGGAACCGGCACCTTCGAGTTCGAATCGGCGAGCGGGGTTTATACCGAATTGCAGTGCGGATCGTACATCTTCATGGACGCCGATTATGGCCGCAACCTCGATCGCGACGGCAACCCGGTCCAGGTCTTCGAACCCAGTCTGTTCGTCTGGGCGACCGTGATGAGCCGTCCGACCGAGGACCGCGCGATCGTCGATGCCGGACTGAAGGCGCTCGCCCTTGATTCCGGGCCGCCCATTGTTTGGGACGAGCCCGCGGCCACTTTCGAGCGCGCCTCGGACGAGCATGGCCGGCTCGCAATTTCGACCGCGACCAACCGACTGCGTATCGGCGACAAGCTCCGGCTCGTTCCCGGCCATTGCGATCCGACCGTCAACCTTTACGATTGGTATGTCGGCGTCCGTGCCAACCGTGTCGAGCAACTCTGGCCGATCACAGCTCGCGGCGCGCTTTACTGACCCTTCCCGCGTCGCCACGACACCCGCGTCCGGAGGCGCTTTTGGTAAGCGTGGACAGATAGTCTGCACTGCTGCACGGGTTCGCGCGGGTCCGACAGAACCGATGGCTGAGCCGTCGAGGGCCACGGGAGCAGCCAGGCTTCCCGCGCCGACCCCGGGTGTCCGGCGAACGGGCGGGGCGATCCTTACCTGCGGCGGGCCCTTTTTGGTGACGTCCAGGATGGCGAGGACGACGGGTTGACGTCTGTCGGGCTGATGGGGCGTGAGCGTGCCGCCGAAAATATCCGCCGCGGATTGGTCGACACCCGCGGCGGCCCGGGTCCCGTGAACGCAATGGCCCGGATGCGCCCGAGTTGTGACTCCGCGCGGGCCGGTCTCAACATCGGCGGCAGGGCAAATCCAGCGTATCATGAACCTCTCGCCCCCGCTGATCGCGCCGAGAGCGGGCAACGCAGAGGACGCGAACCGGTCACGCTCAGGGTGTCGCGCTGGGATCCCCGGTGATCAGAGGTCGACGACAGCAATCTGGTACGCCAGAACCAACCCGAAGCCGAGGCTCAGAAGGCCTGCGGCCAGCCGCAGGTAGCCCCCGATCCGAGACGAACGCTTCGACGCATAGGCGAGCACCGCGCCGATGGCAGCGGTGATCAGCATCATCCCGGCGATTGTGCCGATCCCGAACAACACCAGGTATGCCATCGCCCACCACGGGTTCCTGATCAGCGCGAGGACAAGCAGGGCCACCGCCGCGGACCCGGCCAGGCCATGGACAAGACCGACAACCAGAGGTCGGAGGATCTGGCAGACGCCAAGACCGAAGAGGCGCCGGTCCACCCGCACCGGGACTGTCTCGTCGTCGCGGTGTCCGCGCCGCTGTGGTCGCGGCCCGGATGCGCGGCCATGGACAGAGTCGCGATGGCCGTGCAATCGCGGGTGCAGCGGCCCCGGACCGGCTCCCTCCGGGGCTCGAAATCCGCGGATTTGCCCCAGAATTGCGCTGAGGTTCCACATGCCCAGCACGATCAGCATGAGGGCAACCGCCATTTCCATCGAAAGGCCGAGGCGCGGCGGGATAACGATCGTGAAGAGGACGATCGCGCCGCCGACGAGGACGATGGTCACGGTATGGCCGACCCCCCACAGGCTTCCGACCAGAAGGGCCGAGTGCATCCTTGGCTGCCGGCTCACGATCGTGCTGACCGCGATCACGTGATCGGGATCCGTCGCGTGACGCATCCCGAGAAAGAAGCCCAATAACGTGAGGGAGAGGATGGAGATCATGCGCGCCTCACGTCGCCGGGATGTTCCGCGACAGCCGCGCAGCCGCCGGGCCCCCGCGTTGGCTGCCGATGCCAAACGTAAGACCCGGCCAGGGATCGCCCGGGGTGCGATGACGCGCGGCGGGACTGCCGAGGTCGTGCTTCGGCGCACGACCGGGCCGATTCGCGCGGCCGTATCTGTCGCTGCGCAAGCAACGCGGTACCGGATGTACCGCTCTCAGGCCGCGGCCGAACCTGCCTTGGCGCTTCATTTGCCACGATCGGCCCGGCAGCACGGGAGAAGTTCCCATCCTTGATGGCCTGCCCGTTCCTGGTGATCGGGCCGTTCCGTCGAATAAGAGAGGTGCTCATGCGAGAGAATTGTGGAAGCAGAGGATCCGGAACGTAGCACTTCTCCCGGGCCAGGAACGGCCGGATCGCGTCTGTCTGCCGGAATTGTGGCAGGCTCCCGTTCCTCGCACAGGGTCGCGGCGCGCAACGGGCTTTCCGCGGCGCAGGGCGGCCGTTCTGAGCCGTAGGCGCGTCATCACCGGACAGGATCGCGAACTGTCCGAAAGCGGCCGTCCGTCACATTTTGTGGAGCCCGGGGGCGTCGGCATCGCCGAAAGCGCGAAACGGAGCCGCCCGGCTTCCAATCCGCGGCGACGGCTCGTGAGGGGGGCTTCTTCACGATGAACATGGCGCTGCGCCAAGTTAAGTTTGCTGCCGGCTCGACCGGAATTCGGCTGCCGGTCCGACCGGCGCGCGTGGTCATGCTTGCAGATTCTCTGCAGACAGGAGGTAATCAGCGGTGCATCGGATCGGGATGGAGACAGATCGGAGCGCAGCATGAGAACCGGCACCGATTACCGCTGCTCGCTGCAGGATGGGCGGAGGGTCTGGGTGATGGGCGAGGGTCCTGTCGAGGACGTGACCACCCACCACGCGACGCGGGCGATGGTCGACCACTACGCGGCTTGGTACGATCGCCATTTCGACCCTGCCTGGAGCGATCTGCTGCTTGCACCGCCAAACGCCGAGGGAGACCGTCTCCCATGGGGGTTTGTGCTGCCGAAAAGCGCCGAGGATCTGATCGCGATGGGCCGTTCCTTCGCGAAAACGACATTTCTGAGCGCCGGCAACGTCACGCACACCCCTGCTTACGGCAACCTGATCGCCTTGGGCGTCCTGACCACCGTGCAGGCGCGCAACGTGTCGCTCGCGCAGAGCGCCGAAGCCGCCGCCTATCGAGAACTGATCGCCCGCAGCGGACGGTTCCTCACCTATTGCGGCGGGGCGCCGATCATCGGGCAGCGGATGCGGCCGGACCCGCGCGAGCGCGTCGCCCTCAAGCTGGTCCGCGAGACCGATGCCGGGGTTGTCATCCGCGGCAAGCTCGGGATGCATACGAGCCCCGCCTTTGCCGAAGATGTCTATATCGGCGGCCTCTCGGGGATCGACATCGGCGAAAACCGCGCCAGCTTCATCGTGTCCTTGAACGCTTCCGGTGTCACGACGGTGTGCCGAAAGATCGCGGCACGCGACAGCAACCCGTTCGTCGCCCCGCTCAGCACCCGCTACGACGAGCTCGACGGCCAGATGTGGCTTGACGATGTGTTCGTCCCATGGGAACGCGTCTTCTTTGTCGATCCTTCGCCCGAATCGCTTGCGCGCTGGTTGCGCTGGCACCACCTCTACGGATGGTGCTCGAGGGCCGAGTTTACGTTGGGCCTCTGTCTTGCTCTGACCCACGCTATGGGTCTGAAGGACCACGAGCAGACGGTCGAGTACCTGGTAGACGTGATCGTCGAGGTGCAGACCGTGCGCAGCTGCCTGACCGCAGCCGAACGCGATCCTGATTTCACTCCGGCCGGCTACTGCTTCCCGAACCACGCCCATCTCGCCGCGGGCGGGATCGCGCTCTTCAGGTCCCGTCAGCGCATCTCCGAGATCCTGCGCGTCGTGCCCGGCTCCTCACTCGTCGTCGCGCCATCCGATAGAGACCTCGCGGCGCCGGAGGTATCGGCGGGGCTCGAGGAATCGTTCGGCGGCGGCGGGTATACCGCGTTGCAGCGGTCTGCGCTGCTGCAGCTGGCGTGGGACCATGTTTCCTCGGCGCTTGACGGCCGGGAATCGGCGTTTGAATTGCATGCCAGCGGCGGGGTGCAAAATTGGCGAGGTTGGCTGCGGCGCAGCTTCAAGAGCTACAACGAGCTGGCTAATGCGGTCCTGCGCGCGATCGACCTGGCGATGCCCGAGATAGATTTGAGCAGTATTCGGCAAGCCCCGATCGCTCCGCGGCGCGTCACAGCCCCGCCCTCCGCCTTGGAGACCGGCAAGAGCGCGACCACATCCTGAAGCAGCTGCACAGCCATCGCGGGCGGGTCTCAATGACTATTCCCAGGCGCGACCTTTGGGATAATCCGATGGGGACGGACGGGTTCGAGTTCATCGAATATACCGGTCCCGACCCGCAGGCGCTGGCGGCGCTGTTCGAGCGCATGGGATTTGCCGCGGCGGCACGTCACCGCTCAAAAAACGTCACCCTCTACAAGCAGGGAGACGTCAATTTTATCCTCAACGCCGAACCCGAGAGCTTTGCCCAGGCCTTTGCCCGGTTGCACGGACCTTCGGTCTGCGCGATTGCGTTGCGCGTCGCCGATGCCGCCGGAGCCTACAAGCGTGCCATCGACCTCGGTGCCAAGCCGGTGCACGGCAAGGTGGGGCCGATGGAGCTCAACATCCCGGCGATCGAAGGGATCGGCGGCAGTTTGATCTATCTGGTCGACCGTTACGGCGACCGGACGATCTATGATGTCGACTTTACTCCGCTGGCCGCGCCATCGCGCCCGTCGGGGGTGGGGCTCTCGGCAATCGATCACCTGACCCATAATGTCCATCGCGGCCGGATGGGGCTGTGGGCCGAGTTTTACGAGCGGCTGTTCAATTTTCGCGAAATCCGCTATTTCGACATCGAGGGCAAGCTGACCGGGCTCAGGTCAAAGGCGATGACCAGCCCGTGCGGACGGATCCGGATCCCGATCAACGAGAGCGCCGACGACAAATCGCAGATCACCGAATACCTCGAGGCCTATCACGGCGAGGGCATCCAGCACATCGCGCTCAGCGCTGACGATATCTTTGCCACGGTCGAGGCGTTACGGACCCGCGGCGTTGCGTTCCTGTCGGTTCCCGACAGCTACTACGAAGCGGTCGATACCCGGGTGCCGGGACATGGAGAGGATCTCGGACGATTGCGGCGCGACCGCATCCTGATCGACGGCGCCCCCGGCGCCGGTCAAGGGCTGCTGTTGCAGATCTTTACCGCAACGGTGATCGGCCCGATTTTTTTCGAGATCATCGAACGCAAGGGCAATGAGGGGTTTGGAGAGGGCAATTTCCGTGCCCTTTTCGAATCGATCGAGCGCGACCAGATCCGCCGCGGCGTTCTCGCGGAAAGTGGCTCCCGCTCCGCCGTCTGAGCTGACGATCCTCGGCTCGCGTTCGCTCAGGCCGCCATTGGCGGTTTGCCGCGAAATTCCGGGGCGACCTGTTGCATGAACAGCCTCAGGCTGTTGGTAGCTGCCTCATGCGGCATCGGACCCAGTCGGAAGGACGCGATGACGCCGCCGATGCCCAGTTCGTGGATCTGCGCGATCGCCTCGGCCACTCGCGCCGGCGAACCATGGATAAAGCCATGCTCGGCGCTGGCGCGAGCGGCGGGCAGATCACTTTCGGGCACGGCAATCCGCATGCCCGTCTCGCGGTAAATGCGGTTGCGCAGCGCCGCGCGAGACTCGACCATTGCTTGGAACGCCGGTATTCCGACCTGCTCGGCCTCGGCATCGCTCGCAGCGACAAAGATATTCCGCCACACCCAGCAGCCGGCGAGATTCTCCGCCACCTGCTCATCGCCGTAGCCGGCCTCGCGCATCGTCCGGCGATAGAGCTCCATGCGCCCGCGTGTCACCGCCATTGACTGCACGTTCATCAGGAAGGGACGGCCTTGCCGCGCAAGTTCGAGCATCGAAGCCTCGCCGGAGGCGGCACGGATGAGTAACGGGTGTGGTTTGGTGAAAGGCCGCGGCCGCAGCATCGGGACATCGAGCTTCCAATACTTGCCGCGATGGGTAAACCCCTCGCGGGTCCACGCCTTGATCAGAATTTCTTCGGCTTCCTCCAACCGCTCCTGCGCCTCGTGATGATCGATGCCGAAGCCCTGATAATCGTAGATATTGTAGGAGGAGCCGCGTCCAAGACCGACGACGAGACGACCCTTGGTGATGTTATCGAGGATCGCCAATTGCTCGGCGAGGCGAACCGGATGGTGCAGCGCGGTCTGTACGACCGCAAATCCGATCCTGCTGCGCCGGGTCGAGGGGGCGAGCGCGCCCGCGAAGCTGATCGGGTCGACATAGGCGCAGATCCCGTCGAAATGATGCTCGGCGAGCCAGATCACGTCGACGCCCAGCTCGTCGGACAGCCACGCTTCGCGCAGTGTCTCGTCGATCACATCCCCATCCCGCGCGGGGTCACGGCTGTCGGGAAACAGGAAATTGCCGAAGTACATGGGTTTTCTCAACCCCTCGTTTCGCTTCGCATTACGGGGCGGTATTCTGGCAGGCTTCAACCAGCGCGAGATATGGCTAACGCAGATCCCAGGTCATAATCGCAGATTGGGTTGACAGGAGCAAAGAGCCGGGCATGAGACGACGCGACTTTCTCAAATCGAGCCTCGCAGGGGCGACGACGCTCGCCGCCCCGTCGATTTTGCGGGCGGAATCTCAGAAGACAATAACCTTTGTGCCGCATGCCGATCTTGCCTCGCTCGACCCGGTGTGGACGACCGCCGACATCACCCGCAACTTCTCACTGGCGGTTTACGACACGCTCTACGGCTACGACGCCGAATTCAAGGCACAGCCGCAGATGGTCGAAAGCCACACGATCGGCAATGACGGCCGGCAATGGGACCTCTCGCTGCGCAGCGGCCTGAAATTTCATGACGGCGCCCCGGTCCTCGCGCGCGATTGCGTTGCGACGATAAAACGCTGGGCCAAGCGCTACCCGATGGGTCAAGCACTGATGGCCCGCACCGACGAGCTTTCGGCGCTCTCCGACGGAGTGATCCGCTTTCGTCTGAAGCGACCGTTCCCGCTGCTTCCGGACGCGCTTGCCGAACCTTACTGCTCGATCATGCCCGAGCGGCTCGCGAACACGGACGCCTTTGAGCAGGTCAAGCAAGCCGTCGGATCCGGGCCGTTCAAGTTCGTCGCGGCCGAACGGATACCCGGCCAGCGCGCGGTGTTCGACAGGAACCCTGACTACACGCCGCGGACCGGGGGCCAGCCGAGCTTTAGTGCCGGGCCCAAAATCGTCTATGTCGACCGGGTCGTGTGGAACTTTGTGCCGGATCCCTCGACAGCCGCGGCCGCTCTCGCGCAGGGCGAGGTCGACTGGTGGGAGAACCCGACGATCGATCTCATCGGGCAGCTAAAACGCAGCAAGGACTTGGTGATCACTGTAAAGGACCGCACCGGCGAAATCGGTTGTCTTCGGTTCAACCAGCTTTTTGCGCCCTTCGACAATGTCGCCATTCGCCGGGCGGTGCTCGCAGCAATAGACCAGAAAGAAGTAATGACTGCGGTCGCCGGGTCGGAGCCGAGCTTGATCAAGACCGATGTCGGGCTGTTTGTCCCGGGCACCCCGATGGCGAGCGACGTCGGGATCGCGATCACGCGCGGGCCAAAAGACCTCGACAAGTTAAAAAAGGACCTCAAGGACGCGGGGTACCGGGGCGAGAAGGTTGTCGTGCTCGCCGCGTCCACGATCCCTGCCATCTACAACGCGGCGCAGGTTGCCACCGATACGCTGCAGCGTATCGGCATAAATGTCGATTTTCAGGCGATGGAATGGGGCAGTGTCGTCGCGCGGCGGGCCAGTCGCGAGGCGGTCGACAAAGGCGGCTGGAACATCTTCTTCACTTACCTCGGCGGCATGGGCAACATCTCGCCGGGTCCCGACATCGCCATCCGGGCGAGCGGTGCCGATGCATGGTTCGGCTGGCCGACCGACCCCCGGATGGAGGCGTTACGCGAGGCGTGGTTCGACGCGCCCGACCTGGCGACGCAGCAGCGGATGTGCCGCGATATGCAAGAGCAATTTTGGCGCAACCCCTCCTACGTGCCGCTTGGCATGTACGACCAACCGACCGCCTTCCGCTCATCGTTGCAGGACGTGCGCGACGGCTGGCCGCAATTCTACGGTGTTCGGCGGGTGTGAACGGGCCGACCCGCGCTTGCCCGGCGAGCGCCGAGGCTCCATGATCCGTGCGGGCGAACCCATCTCGCAGGAGAACGCAAATGGACCAGGATGCCAAGAAGACCGCGCTGCGCATGATCCCCTACGGGATCTACGTCCTGACGGCGGACGACGGAAAAGGCAATGTGGGCGCCGCTACGGTCAACTGGGTAACGCAGACCGCCTTTGCGCCGCCATTGCTTGTCGTCGGAGTGAAAACCGATTCCGGCGCCTACCAGATCGTCAAGGACACCAAGGCCTTCGCCTTGAACATGCTGGGCAAGGACCAGAAGGGAGCTGCGTTCACGTTCTTCAAGCCGACCACGCTCGAGAACGGCAAACTGAGCGGCCAGCCCGTTCACAAGGGTACCACGGGGGTCCCGATCCTCGATGCCGCGCCCGCCGCGGTCGAGTGCCGGGTGACGAGCATCGTCGAGCAAGGTGACCACCATATCGTCGTCGGCGAGGTCGTCGACGCACATCTGCCCAAACCGATCACCGGGCGACCGGACGCCGCGATCCTCGAAATGAAAGAACTCGGCGACAACGTTTTCTACGGCGGCTGACGGCGGATGGTTTTCTGGCGGTCATGCCGTCGCGCCGGCGTGACCGCCTCTCGAAAGGCGGCTTCTGAGATGCAGCACCGGATCGAGCAGTCCGCATTGGAATGGCCGGTGCAGGCTAATGCACGCGTTCCTACCGGTGTTTTCCGGTCCTGAGATGTATGCGCGCAGTTCGAGCGGATGTTGCTCGGGCCAACCCGGCAATAGCCGCTGTCGCCGCCGAGGTGCCACAGGGTGTGTCGCCCAATCCGCTAGCAGCCTGTCGGACTTAAGTACGTAACAGGAACAAAATGAAGCAATGTTTCAATTCCAAAGATTGTGGGTCGAATATGAGCTGCTTGATGGCAAATATATCATATTATTGCGCAAATTTGTTCAGTCCGACAGGCTGCTAGGGTGAAAATTCACCTGGCGATGCGCGGCAGGGCCACATTTGGTGTACGACTTCGCAGATCCTGCACAACAACCGGGAGCTGTACCAGGAGAGCTTAGAGATAGCGACCACACCGGTCTGTTGCCTGCCTTCTTCACAAAGTTCAGTATTTTTCGCCCGACCTCAGGGGCTTCTCTGCCGGGTCGACACTTTGAGATCCCGATTTGATTAAGCGGCCGCGGCGGCAATCCTGCCGTCCTCGATCGCCGCAAGGAGAGCGTGCCAATCTTGCGTTGTCTGCTCGGCATAGGCCATCGCGAACCGCGCGATTGCCCTGTCGAACTCGCTGCTCTTGCCCAAATAGGCCGAGAGCGCCACCGCGTCGCCCGCGCGCGCGTGGGCGCGGGCCAGAGTGCGGCCGCAGAGGGCGGCATAGAACGGCAGCGAGGCTGCGAGCCCGGCACCGATATCCGCCAACCGGTGGTCCTTCAGGCGCCGGACGTAAAAATAGCGCCCGTCCAACGGCATCTGTGTCCAGCCAAGAAAGACGTCGGTTGCGGCCTGCAGCATGCGTTGCCCGACGACGACCCGCTCGCCCTGATTGGCGTAGCCCGAGGGTCCCGCAAAAGGGGCGAGAACCGACTGCTGTGCCTGCTTGATCTGAAGCAGCAGCGGCGCATTGCCGTCCGAGACGAACAAGCCGATGGCACAGAATGTGCCCACGCTGCCGAC
>JAFMSA010000094.1 GCA_017353855.1 Alphaproteobacteria bacterium | reverse complement strand
AAAGGACGAGCCCGATCGTGACCGCGATCGAAAAGACCATCACGGCGATCCCAGCCGGCGGGTTCTCGACCGGCTGCGGAGAGAGCAGCCGGCGTATCGCCTCGGCGAGCAGCAGCATCGCGCTGCCGGTGATGAAGGCGGATTGACCGAGCACGGCCAGCGGCTCGGCCTTGCCGTGACCGAAGCGATGCTCGCGGTCGGCCGGGCTGAGCGCGTGGCGTACGGCGATCAGGTTGACGATTGACGCCACCGCGTCGAGCAGCGAATCGACGAGGCTCGACAACAGCGCGACTGACCCCGTCTCGAGCCAGGCCGCAAATTTGATCGTGATCAGCAGGCCGGCAACCGCGACCGATGCGTAGGTCGCCTGGCGCCGCAGGCGCGCCGCCGGTCTGTGGATCAGGGGAAGAGCCGCTCCCGTCGCCATCCCTCGCCTTCGCGAACGAACAACAGCCGATCATGCAGCCGAAACGGCCGTTCTTGCCAGAACTCTATGCGCTGCGGGACCAACCGGAACCCGGACCAGTACGGCGGCCGCGGCACCGCTCCTTGCGCAAAGCGGCGTGAAAACGCGTCCACGCGCTCCTCGAGCTCGGCGCGGCTCGCCAGCGGCTGCGACTGGTCGGACGCCCAGGCGCCGATCTGGCTGTCGCGCGGCCGCGTCGTGAAATACGCATCGGCCTGCGCATCTTCGACCCGTTCGACGGCACCCTCGACGCGCACCTGCCGGTTCAGCGACTTCCACAAAAAGCACAGCGCCGCATGCGGATTGGCGTAAAGCTCCTTCGATTTCCGGCTCTCGAGATTGGTGTAGAAAACAAACCCGCGCCGGTCGAGCCCCTTAAGCAGGACGGCGCGGACCGAGGGTCTTCCCTCCGGCGTGGTCGTCGCCAAGCTCATCGCCTGCGCATTGGGCTCGCCCCGCCCCGCCTCGTCGAGCCATCGCTGGAACGGCGCGAGCGGCTCCCCCTCGGCAATCTCGTCTATCATCGAAATTCCATCGGCCTTGTTCTTTGCGACTGTCTCCGGCGATTGTCTCCGGCTATTCCGTCGCCACCTTCTCGGCCGTCGGCTGAGCCGGGCGCCAGCGTGCGCGACGACGCGAGAAGGGCTCGAGCGTATCGGAGAGGAGGGCGGCGATTGTTGTCTGCATCGCGGTGGTTTCGGCTTGGACAATGCGGTCCATTGCCGGAGCGACGAGCCTTTGCCAGGGTGCGGAGACCTGATCCGTCCACCGGCCGGCGAGCGGCAATTGCAGCGCCTCGTAAAGGTCGTGCAGCGTCGCGGTTTCGGGGTTCCACGCGAGCACCCATCTCCCGTCCTGGGTGTGAGCGACGAAACCGGCATTGGCGAGCGGCTTCATGTGTTCGTCGATCACGGTTGTCGCGACGCCGAGTTCGCCCGCCAGCGCGGATGTGGACTTCGCCGCACCGCGTCGCTGCGCGCGCGCCAGCGACACGATCAGCGCCAAGCTGAAGCCGAGGCGCACGCCGCCCGAGGGAATCTTCCCGATTCGCTCGTCGACGCGCCAGTTCGGCAAGGCCGCCGCGACGACCGCTCCGAGGAGCACGGCCATCCAGGATATATACATCCACAGCAGAAAGATCGGGATGATCGCAAGCGCGCCGTAGACGGTCTGATAAAAGGACGATGCGCTGACATAGACTGTAAACCCTCTCTTCAGGATTTCGAGGGTTGTCGTTGCGAGCAGCGCGCCGAGCGCGCCGTCGCGCCAGCGCACCTCGCAATTCGGGATGAGGCAATAGAGCAACGTTAACGTTATGAATTCCAGTAGCGCCGGCACGGCGCGCGCCAGGCTGTGCAGCCACGTGCTGCTCGTAAACCACGCGACCGTCTGCTCGCCGATTCCGACGTGCTGGGCGGCGATCTCGAAATAGGTCGAGAGCGACAGGCTGATCCCGATCAGCAGCGGACCGAGCGTTATCAGCGTCCAGTAGGCGAGGACTCGCTGCACCCACGGCCGCGGCGACGTGACGCGCCAGATCAGGTTGAGCTGATCCTCGACGGTGGCCAAGACGAGAATGCCCGTCGCCGCGATGCCGGCCACTCCGATTGCCGTGGTCTGCGCTGCCGAATTCGTGAAGGTGCGAAACCACCATGCCGCCTGTTCTCCGATCGACGGCACCAGCATGCGGAACACCCAGGCGGCCAGCTCGTCGTGCACCTGCGAGAAGATCGGGAAGACGGAGAGCGTGCCGAACGCGATAACCGCGATTGGCACCAGCGAGACGAGGGTCGTATAGCTGAGAGCGCCCGACGCGGCAAAACAGCCGTCTGCGTTGAAACGGCGCAACGAATACATGGTGAAGGCGGTCAGGGTCGCCAGCGCTTGGCGAAGCTTTCCGCAGCGCGGGGTGGGCCTGCCCTGTTCCTCGGCGGAAATCATTGCTGAGAGCTTAATTGGCTCGCTTCTGGTAAACAACAAGCGCCGGCCGATGATCCGAGGGCCCGGGCGACCCGGATTGGCCGCGGTGCGCCGGTTCGTGTAGGATGGACCGCACCGCGGGCAAAGAGGAAGACGATGCCGCTGATGGCGGGTAAGCAAGGGCTCATCATGGGCGTCGCCAACGAGCGGTCGCTCGCCTGGGGCATAGCAAAGGCGCTGCACGCTCACGGCGCGCTGCTCGGCTTCACTTATCAGGGGGAAGCGATGGGCAGGCGCGTGCGGCCGCTGGCGGAAAGCCTCGAAGGCGACATCGTTCTGGAGGCCGATGTGGCTTCCGCAGAGAGCCTCGAGGCGGTTTTTGCCGCGGTATCCCAACGCTGGGGCCGGCTTGATTTCCTGGTGCACGCGATCGCGTTCTCCGATAAGGACGAGCTCAAAGGCAAATACGTCGATACCACCCGTGCGAATTTCCTGCGCACGCTCGAGATCTCCTGCTACTCGTTTACCGATGTCTGCCGGCGCGCGGTGCCGCTGATGACGGCAGGCGGCAGTCTGTTGACCCTCACCTACTCCGGCGCCGAGAGGGTCATGCCCCACTACAATGTCATGGGTGTGGCAAAGGCGGCGCTCGAGGCCAGCGTGCGCTATCTCGCGGTCGATCTCGGCGGCGACAACATCCGTGTCAACGCGATCTCGGCGGGCCCGATCAACACGCTGGCGGCGAGAGGCATCGGCGATTTCAACTACATTTTGAAATGGAACCGGCTGAACTCGCCGCTGAAACGCAATGTGACGATCGAGGATGTCGGCGGTGCCGGCCTTTATCTGTTGAGCGATCTCTCCGCCGGGGTCAGCGGCGAGGTCCACCACGTGGATTGCGGCTACCATGTCGTCGGTATGAAGGCCGTCGATGCCCCCGACATCTCGGTGGTGTGAGAGGAGAGCGTGTAACCAATCCCGCGGCTAAAGCCGGAGGCTTTCCGGCCAAACGGAAGCCGCGCTTGGCCCCCCTAAGTCGAAGAGGAAACTTGGAGGCAAGGTTGTCGCTAGGGCCCTTACGGGGCGAACGGGTGTCCCTGACCTTGCGGCGGGGCTCTTCCCCGTGTCTAAAGCAGGGGTATCCGCCCCGGAAAGATTCGATGAACGACGCTCACCAAAGCGAATTGGTCTACGGTTGCGCGGGCCTGACACCGCATCGGTCAGTTCCTGACCGCAAAGATGCTTTCGTGTTCGTTTGGCAGCCCTGGTTTTGCGGGCGATCCTGCATCGCCCAACCGGCCCCCCGGATTGCCAAACAGCCTGGCGTGAACATAACGGGAATTTGCGGCGGAACAAACTCACGCCAACTGCCGCAGCGCGGGCATCAGCGTCAATTGCCCTCCCTGCAAATTCGGCGGGAGCCCCCTTGGCGCATACGGTGGGTGTCTAGCGGGCTACCCTCATTATCATCACTCCCGCGCAACCGGAGGTCCGGGAGCTGTGGGCGTCCCAGCAGCTCCGGGATTGCCGGTTTCGCGGCAACGGCGATTGATCGTCGAACCTCGTAGACCATGGCCGGCAACTCGTTCGGCACTCTGTTCCGTTTCACGTCCTGGGGCGAGAGTCACGGGCCGGCGATCGGCGTCGTCCTCGACGGCGTGCCGCCGCGGCTGCCGCTCGCCGAGCCCGACATCCAGCATTGGCTCGACAGGCGCAAGCCCGGACAGTCGCGCTACACGACGCAGCGGCGCGAGGCTGATCTCGTGCGCATTCTGAGCGGTGTGTTCGAGGGGGTTACGACCGGCGCCCCGATCCAACTGCTGATCGAGAACACCGACCAGCGTCCGAGGGATTACCGCAACCTTGCCGACCGCTTCCGACCGGGCCACGCCGACTACACCTACTGGAAGAAGTTCGGGATCCGTGACTATCGCGGCGGAGGCCGTGCCTCGGCGCGCGAAACCGCCGCGCGTGTTGCGGCCGGGGCGGTTGCGCGCAAGGTTCTCGGGGCGGGTGTCGCGATACGCGGCGCGCTGATCCAAATCGGGCCGCACGCGGTTGACCGCGGCGCCTGGGACTGGCGAGCGATCGAGGACAATCCGTTCTGGTGCCCGGACGCCGCGGCGGCGCTGCGCTGGGCCGATTTTCTCGACGGCGTTCGCAAGGGCGGCTCTTCCGCCGGTGCGGTCATCGAAATCGTTGCCAGCGGCGTGCCGGCCGGGCTTGGGGAGCCGGTCTATGACAGGCTCGACGGCGATCTCGCGCGCGCCTTGATGACAATCAACGCCGTCAAAGGCGTAGAGATCGGCGCCGGATTCGCCGCAGCGGCGCTCAAGGGAGAAGAGAACGCCGACGAGATGCGGATGGATGACGGTCGGGTGGTTTTTCTGTCGAACAACGCCGGCGGTATTCTCGGCGGGATCTCGACCGGGCAGGACATCGTCGCGCGATTCGCGGTCAAGCCGACGAGCTCGATCCTCCACCCGATGCGCACGGTCGACGCCGACGGGAACGAGGTCGAGATCGAAACCCGTGGCCGGCACGACCCTTGCGTCGGCATCCGCGCCGTACCGGTCGGCGAGGCGATGGTGGCCTGCGTGCTTGCCGATCACCTGCTGCGCCACCGCGCGCTCGGCGGCAGCGTGTAAATAATTCGGCCGGCCTCGGCGGATCGGGTATGCGGCGTCTTTTCGTAGGCTTCTTCGCAATCATCGGCTTTGTTACGGTGCTGCTCGTCGCCGCCATCTTGCTGGCGGCTGGGGGGCTCAGGCCGTCGGTGACGCGGCTTCCGGGCAGCATCATCCTCAGCGTCGATCTGACACGGGGGCTGGCTGAGGGCCCCAGCGACGACCCGTTTCTGCGGCTGCTCGTCGGCAGCAGGCCGACCTTGCGCGAATTCCTTGATGCGATCGAAGCGGCGGAAAACGATCCGCGGGTCAAGGTGCTGCTCGCCCGAGTGGGCGAGGACAGTTTGGGTCTCGCCCGGGTCCAGGAGGTGCGTGAGGCAATTAAGGCCTTCCGTCGGAAGGGGAAGACCGCGGTAGCCTTCGCCGACAGCTTTGGCGAGTTCGGCCCGGGAACGCGGCCCTATTATCTGGCGACTGCCTTCGACGAGATCTGGCTGCAGCCGATGGGCAGTGTCGGCCTGACCGGCCTTTACGCCGAAACGCCGTTCTTGCGCGGCACTCTCGACCTTCTCGGGGTCAAGCCGCAATTCGACCATCGCGAAGAATACAAGACCGCGATGAACCTGCTGACCGAAACCAAGATGACCCCGGCGCATCGCGAGGAGGTCGAGGCGCTGCTGAACTCGGTGGCCGGGCAGATTACCCGCGGGATCGCGGAAGGCCGAAGATTGTCGGGGGCCGAGGTGCGGGACGCGATCGACCGCGGGCCGCTGTTGGCGCAGGAGGCGGTCCAAGCAAAGCTGGTGGATCGTCTCGGCTATCGCGACGAGCTGATTGCGCACGCCCATGCCAGGGCCGGGTCTGGCGCCGAGGTGATCAGTCTGGCGAATTATCTCGACCGTATCGAACGCCCCCATCGCGAGGGCCCGACGATCGCGCTGATCTACGGCTCGGGGCCGATCGTGCGCGGCGCCGGCTCGGCCAACCCGGTGACCGGGTCAAGAGTGATCGCGGCGAACCGCATCACCCGCGCTTTTCGCGACGCGGTGCGGGACCCTGCGGTGCGGGCGATCCTGTTCCGCATCGACAGCCCCGGTGGCTCGGCGGTTGCCTCCGAGACGATTTGGCGCGAGGTGGTCTTCGCCCGCGAGCGCGGCAAGCCGGTTATCGTTTCGATGGGCGATGTGGCCGGCTCGGGCGGGTATTATGTGGCCGCGGCCGCCGACAAGATCGTCGCCGAGCCGGCGACGCTCACCGGCTCGATCGGCGTTCTTGCCGGCAAGCTCGTGGTTGCGGATCTTCTCAAGAAGATCGGGGTATCGACGGATTCCGCACAGATCGGCGCCAATGCGGCAATGTTCAGCCCTACCGGCGAGTTTTCGGCGCGGGCGCGCAGCCGCCTAACAGCGTTTCTCGACCAGACCTATCGGGGCTTCAAGGATCATGTCGCGACCGGCCGCCACATGACGCAGGAGGAGGTCGAGGCGGTCGGCAAAGGACGGGTCTGGTCGGGCGAGGACGCCAAGGCGCGCGGTCTCGTCGACGAGCTCGGCGGCTATCCGGTGGCCCTCCGCCTCGCTAAGGAAGCGGCGCGGCTGCCGCCGGAAGCGCCGTTTACGCTCACCGTCTTTCCCCGCGAAGAGACCCTCCCCGAACGCCTCTACAATCGGCTTGCCGGCAAGGAGCGCGAGGAGGGTGGCGTGAGCGCAGGCTCGATCGAACGCTCGCTGCAGCCGATTCAGCCTCTGCTTCAGCGCCTCGAGGCGGCCTTCGAGGCTCCCGGTGTGCTGACGATGCCGCCGATCGGAGAACTGAAGTAACCTTTACCGGGATGCGAACCGGCACGGGTTCATCAAGGGGTTGCGACATTCCGGCGCAATCGAATCTGTCGCAGGCCGGCGGCGGAACACTGACCGCGCGATACCGTTTCGACTGGCGGGGAACTCAGTAACTGACAGCCTTGGAGCAATGGACAAACGGGTCGCCGCCGTGCAAGCGCGGGCGGACGCGGCCGACACTCGGCACGCATCGGAAAGATCGGTTCAGCAGCTTGCCTCCCTGACCCCGCTGCGCGGCATTGCCGCGCTTTGGGTTGTCATATTCCACTTCTGTTGGCGCCTTCCCACTATTCATCCGGAACATTACACGGGAATTGTGTTCAAGGGCTATCTGGCCGTCGACATGTTCTTCGTGCTGAGCGGTTTTGTCATCACGCATGTCTACAAGGAAAACTTTGCGCAGGGGGTGAGCGGCTCGCGATATCGCGACTTCCTCAAAGCCCGCATAGCCCGGCTCTACCCTCTACACGTCGCGGTGCTGCTGCTGTTGGTGGTCACTGCGATGACCGGACGGGTGCTGGACTACGCGCTCACCGGCTCGATCGAGCCGATCCCGTTTATCGGAGAGCGTTCGGTGGTCGGGATCTTTGCAAACCTGCTGATGCTGCAGGGGCTGTGGTCGCCCGAATTCAGCTGGAATGTTCCGTCATGGTCGATCAGCCTGGAATTCCTGGCGTATTTGCTGTTTCCGCTGCTCTTCCCGGTCGTGCGGCGTCGCGGCCGTGTCGGCAAAGCCGCAATTGTCGGGTTGCTGTTGGCGATATTCGGGTGGCTGGCGTATTGCACCGCTGATTACTTCAATCAATCGAGCGGCGCGTATGCGATCCTTCGATGCTTGACGGAATTCCTTGCAGGCTCGCTGCTCTACGGCTTTTATCAAAGCGGATACGGCGCGGCGATGCTCGCCACCAACGGCGCACTGCTCGGGGTGGGGGCGGTACTGGGCGCGCTGCTTCAGTTCGACGCACCCGATGTCGGCATCATCGGATTGTTCCCGATCCTGATTTTGACTGCCGTTTACAACGGCGGCTATTGCGCTCGCCTGCTGAATGCCGCACCGCTCCTGTGGCTGGGCAACATCTCCTATTCCCTTTATCTCCTCCATTGGTTCGTGCTCTTTGTCGTCGCAGACCTCGCTTCGCCCCTGTTAGGGATCAATCTGACCAAGCTGCCGGCTGGCAGATCGCTCTCATTGATGGCGGCGATGGTCGGTTCGAGCCTTCTTCTGGCTGCGTACAGTTTTCGGTTTGTCGAGGTACCCGGGCGCCGCTGGGTGCGCGAGCGGCTCGATATCGGCCGCGTCTTCGCCAAATCGCATCGGAAGCTTGGGTCAGTTTTGATGCCTGTCCTCGCATTGTTCCATCCGTCAGAGACGGCCGGCGCTTCCTCATCGCGACGACGGAGCGAGGAAGCAATCTCGACCCGTTGAGCGTTCAGGGTCCGGGATTGCCTCGCCGCGCCAACAAATAAAGAGTCTTCTTTCGATCTTGGGAGTTTCGGGCATACCGCGCTAACCCTCACGCGGGAGGGTGAAGCTTCGGCGGCTGGCGGGTCAGCGTTCGGCGGCCGCGCTTGAAGACGGCGAGCGGCTGAGCGATCTCGGCCACGGCCTGCTCGGGTGACCGGGCGTCGATGACGACCAAATCGGCCGGATTGCCGATCTTGATGCCGTAGTCAGAGAGGTTCAGCAGCCGGGCGGGCCGGTCGGTCAGCATGCGGAAACACTCGGCGAGCCGGCGGGAATGGCTCACCTGCAGGACATTGGCGTGAAGATTGGCCATACGCAGCAGCGAGCAGTCACCGTATGGGGTGAACGGGTTCAACACGTTGTTGGTGGAGATCGAGCAGTTGACGCCGTGCTCGACCAACAGATTGGCGTCGACGACGCCGCGTCTGACATTGAATTCCCGGTCGCGTCCCGTCATGAAAAGGTCGGTTGCCGGCAACACCGTGACCGCGACGCCGACATCGGCGAGGCGGCGCGCCATCTGGTTGAACGCTTCGGGCGGCAGTGCGGACATCTTCGTCATGTGACCCACTGCGACATGCCCGCCGAGCCCGTACTGCTCGGTCAGTTCGCACACGAGGTTAATATCCATCGCTGCCGGGCTGTCGCCCGAATCGAGGTGCATGTCGATGTCGACGCCGAATTCGCGCGCCAATTCGAAAATGCGGCCGATCTGTCCCGTGTGATCGGTGTCGTAGTTCGGCGCGGCGCCGACGGCCTTGGCGCCGCGTTTGAGAGCCTCCACGATCAGTTCGTCGGTTCCGGGATTGTTGGTCAGCCCCTCTTGCGGGAAAACACACAGCTCGACGTCGATCGCCCATCTGAACTCGTCGACGAGCGCCTGAACGCCTTCGAAGCCGCGCAGGCCGACGCCCGGATCGACTTCGACATGCGTGCGCATGCGTGTTGCCCCGTGCATGATGCACTTCTCCAGGGTTCGGCGGGCGCGGGCGCGCACGTCTTCGACGGTGAAATCCCGCTTAACCGCGGCCACGCGTTCGACGACACGGGGCTGGCGTTCGGTTTCCGGCTCGCAGCGGCCGATGATGCAGGATTTGTCGAGGTGGATGTGGGTCTCGACAAACCCGCCGCAGACCAGCCGGCCGCCGGCGTCGTAGCTCGGGCCTTCGGCAGCGAGATCGGGCTCAATTGCGGCGATATCCCCGGTCTCGATCCCGATATCGAAGAGCCTGTCGGACGAACGATCGGCAATTCTGGCGTTGCGAAGGATTAACTCCATGGGTTCAACCCTTTCCGATGACCCCGCCGGTCGAACCGTGATAGCGTTGTTTGGCAGCATTGACCATGGAGGAACCGATGCCTGATGCGGCGGCCGGTGCGTTGACCGTCATTCGCCACGCGGAGCGACCGGCGGTGACGCTTCCCGGCGGAGCCGCCTACCAGTCGATCATCGGCGACGACACCGGTGAGGGCATCCCGATCCGTACGGGCATTCAAACCTCACAACCCGGCTACGCGACGCCGCTCCACTGGCATCCTTATGCCGAGGTGCTGACGGTTCTCGAAGGAAAGGGCGAGGCCTGGCTTGACGGCGAGCAAGGCGTCATCCCGATGGAGCCCGGCGTCACGATTGCGGTGCCGGCCAACCGGGTACACGCATTCAGAGTCCTCGGGGATCGTCCGCTCGTTACATTCGGCGTTCACACCTACGGCAAGCGGATCGTCAACTACGTGTCGCCGCCCGAGCACACGGGCTGAGTTCCGCCGGGTCAGGTTTTTCCACTCTTTTTCAAGTTTAGGGAGACTACCGATGGCCATCACCCGTTTCGATTTGACCCAGCCGCCCGGGCCGCGCATGAGCCGCTGCGTCGTCCGCGACAACACTGTTTATCTCGCGGGTCTGACCGCCGGCGACACCAGCCAGGACGTCAAGGGTCAGACAAAACAGATTCTCGACAAGATCGACGCTTATCTGGCTCAGGCCGGAACCGGCAAATCGAACCTCCTCTCCGCCAATCTGTGGATCAAGGACATGGCGCTGTTCGCCGAGATGAACTCGGTATGGAACGCCTGGGTCGATCCCGAGAACCCGCCGGCGCGCGCCTGCGTCAAAGCGGATCTGGCGCGACCGGAGGTGCTTGTCGAAATAATGGTGACGGCCGCGAAATAGGCGGGGGCCGTCGGGCGGGACCGGATGGC
>JAFMSA010000575.1 GCA_017353855.1 Alphaproteobacteria bacterium | reverse complement strand
GCCAACAGCGGGCGTGCGGCGGCGCGCAGACGTAGCGGAACAGCGGACCGCACGATGCCCGCGTCAGACGGCTCCCTGCCAGCGCTTCGGCGCCAGCGGCCGTAGGCAGTAGCCATGTATCGGCTGTCGCCGATCGGCATGGCCCGGCACAGTTCCGAGTGCCTCGACATAAGCCGCAAAGCGCGCTTCAGTCCCCTCGCTTGCCCCGTTCATTCCGATCCCGCAATCCGGATGAGGAGGCATAAATACCACATTTGGGTTGACATAAAAAACGGTCAGGTTGCCACTCGGCTGGTGTTCTGGCACTTCAAACCTGGGTCAGCAAAGTCACGGTTCATTGGAACTCGCTGAGTCTGAACGAAGCTCTTGTAGCAGGTAAGAGCTCTGTGCGGCACCACGTACCGTTCCCGGCTTCGGTGCTAATCTCGGAAGCAAGCACCCAAGGAGGCAAGGGGCCGAAAACTCAGGCAACCCAAAAACCGCGCTAGAGAGGCAGCGAGGGGTCGGACAAGTGGTTTCACACCGCGTTCATCGAACCGACGAACACAACGGGGCCCGTGGGTTGCTGTGTCGGAGAGCCGCCAGCCGGCTCGATACTGATCGCCAGCGTCGCGCCGTCGCGCAGATCGGGGGGCAGGGGGGTCAATGTGAGCTCGCCGTCCCGCGGGATGACCCCCAGTGGGCGCGGCCGTGTCGTTCCGGGGGTAATGACCCAAAGCTCGAAAGTACGGTCGCCGGGCGGCGTCGCAGTTGTGACCGCCCGCAGGGCGAGGCCCGAGCGGCCTGCGGTGGCGATCCAACTTCCCTGACCCTGCTGTGGCGGGTGGAGGACGGCCACAAGGCTTGGTCCCGGCACCGGTGTCACAGCAATCCACAGCGCCAGGCCCGCGGCGGCAGCAGCAAATGCTGCTGTCGACCAGCGCCACACCGCAAGGTTGTTCCAGGGACTCTGAGAAGTCGGCTTCGCCACACTGGCACTGATCCGCGCTTCAATGGCCTGCCAAGTCCCCGACGGCGGCTCCGCGGGAGCGGCGATGCTCGACAGCGGATATAGGCGTTCCTCCCACAAAGCCACTGCTCGGCGCAGCTCCGCATTGGTCGCGAGCTCAGCGGCGACCTCGCCGGCCTCCTCCTTATCGAGGACGCCCAGCACATATTCGCCGGCGAGCGCTTGCAGTTCCTCGGGATTTTCGGGGATCATGGTTCGAGACACCTGCGCAGCGACAGCAATCCGCGCCGGATCCAGCTCTTGACGCTGCCGAGCGGCGCCTTGATCCGCTCGGCGACCTGCGAATGGGAGAGGCCCTCGACAAACGCCAACACGATGCAGCGCTGCTGGTCATGTTCGAGTAATTTTAGGCAACGACGCAGTTTTTCGGCGTCCGCCGAGGCGCCGATCTTGTCGATGACATCCGGTTCGAGCGGCTCATCGCCGAGTGCCGGATCACCTGATGGAATCTCGCGGCCGGCCTTGCGCACCGCGTCGAGCGCGCGGAAGCGGACGATACCGGTCAGCCAAGCGGCGCCAGGACCGCGCTCGGCCGAAAAAGCCGCGGCGTGTTGCCAAATCTGAACAAAAGCCTCCTGCAATACATCGGCGGCGATTTCCGGCCGCCGCACGATGCGTAGGGCAATCCCGTAAAGTCTCTTTGACTCGACCTCGTAGAGCCGCTTCAGCGCGACCTGACTGCCGCGCCCCACGGCTTCGATCAGCACCGCTACCTCCGAAAGCGCGACGCTACGGTTTTCCATGTTTCGCCTGCAATATGCAACTCGGTGAGATTACCCGAATGCAGCGCGAATGGATGCGCACCTTTGCATCCAATCCGCAGTGCCGTGCGTAACGCAGATGTCCGCCGCATCGGGTCGAGGATATTCCAAAAACTCGCAGCGCCGGAGAAAAGGAGTGCAATCATGAAGATCAAATTGCTCAGCGCCGCCCTCGGGCTGGCGATTGCGGGAAGTGCTTTTGCCGCTAGCGAACCTATGGTCGGAGGTGCAGCAATGTACCCCACCAAGAACATTATCCAAAATGCCGTCAACTCGAAGGATCACACCACTCTCGTCGCCGCAGTCAAGGCCGGCGGGCTGGTCCGCACCCTGGAGGGACCGGGGCCGTTTACCGTGTTCGCACCGACCAACGCAGCCTTTGCCTCCTTGCCGGCGGGGGCGGTCGATACGCTTTTGAAGCCTGAAAACATGGCTACGCTCGACAAGATCTTGACCTACCACGTTGTGCCAGGCCGTTTTGACTCGAGGATGCTCGACCAACGAATCGCGAATGGCGGCGGCAAGACGGTGCTCAAGACTGTCCAAGGCGAACCGTTGACCGTGCAGGGCAGCGGCAAGAACCTGGTCGTGACCGACGACAAGGGCGGGACCGCGCGAATCACGATAGCCGACGTCTATCAAAGTAACGGCGTCATCCAGGTTGTCGACCGGGTCTTGATGCCGAACTGACGACCTCCTCCACCGCTGCCTCCCCGCGTCCCCCGCGCGCGGGGAGCGCTGGGAGAGGAGAAGGGTGCAATGACGAAAGATCGCCTCGTTTACCGCCATCGTCTCTGGGTGCGCATCACCCACTGGGTTAATGCGATCTGCATGACTGTTCTGGTGATGAGCGGACTGCAGATCTTCAACGCTCATCCGGCGCTTCATTGGGTGCGGTTTCGGGTTTCGATACGCCGTCCGTCGCCATCGGCTCCTTTCCTGCTTGGGCGACGCTGCCGGGCACTGAGTGGCTGGCCATGGGCCGCCGTTGGCATTTCTTCTTCGCCTGGCTGTTCGTCGTCAATGCCTAATAATACGAGGGCATCTGGGCCGCGATCTGGTCCCGTCAGCGGCAGAATTACGACAAATCGCCAGTTCGTGCCGCGAGCATCTGCGACTGCGCTTCCCAAAGGGCGAAGCGGCAAAGCACTACAATGTACTGCAGAAGCTCACCTATCTCGGAGTGATATGCGTGCTGTGCCCGTTCATCGTGCTCTCGGGCCTTGCAATGTCGCCACAGCTCGATGCCGCCTGGCCCTGGCTGCTCGGGATCTTGGGCGAGCGGCAGTCGGCCCGCACGATCCATTTTGTGTGCGCCTGCGCGCTCGCCAGCTTTGTGATGGTTCACCTGCTGATGGTCCTGGCCTCGGGCGTCTGGAACAATCTGCGCTCCATGATCACGGGCTGGTACGATATCGGAGAGACAAATGGCTGAGCTGAGTGGCTTTGGCCGTCGCCGCTTTCTTACCCGCACGGCGAGCGGTATTGCCGCCGTGGCGCTGGCCGGCTGCGACCGGCTTTCGGAAAATCGCTACTTCACGAACATCCTCGGAAGCGCCGAGGTTCGCGATTTGCTCAGAAGAAGTTGGAGCGGCAACAATGTGCTAGCGCGCGAATACGGCGAGGCTGACCTCTCCGCCGGGTTTCGCGCCAATGGCACGACCGAGCCGAGCGATCCGGAGTATCGGCGGCTGGCCGAGAGTGGCTTCGACGCTTGGCGCCTCCAGGTTGACGGCCTCGTCGCGAGGCGTGGGAATTTCTCGCTGCGCGAGCTCAAGGAGATGCCGTCGCGTACGCAGATAACGCGGCACGACTGCGTCGAGGGTTGGAGCTGTAT
>JAFMSA010000574.1 GCA_017353855.1 Alphaproteobacteria bacterium | reverse complement strand
GCCGGCCGAGGCCTCGTTTTTGGTGATCTGGATCAGCCTGATCCAGATCGCCGGTCGCGGTTTTGGCTCATGGATCACCGATCGGATCGGCCGGCGGTCCGCGGGCGCCCTATGCTGCGTGCTGGCGGCGATCGCGACCTCGCTCGCCGGCTATCTGCACGCAATCTATATCGGAGCGGTGCCGATGTTTTTCGTGCTGCTGCTTTTGCAGGGCTTCTTCGGCAACGGCAATTCGGCCATCAGCTATCCCTATATGGCCGAGATGTGGCCCGGTTCGTTGCGCGCCAGCGGTTTCGGCTTCGTGTACGGCATATCCAACCTGGGAAAATTCATCGGCCCGGCCGGCCTGGCGGTGATCATCGGCGCGTCGAACTACGTCAGTCCCAAGGCGACCCTCGCCGGTATCGTCGCCGGCTTCAACTATTTCGCGGTCTGGTACGTGCTCGCGGTCGTCGCCTATCTGCTGATCGGGATCGAGACCCGCGGCCGGACGATAGAAGAACTCGACGCCGCGCTCGCGCGGCCCAAGTCCATCGCGGCCGGGGGGTAGTTCGTATCCGCGCGAAGTTTCCGGCGCCGCCTGTGGCGGCTTGGCGCGAGGAAGCGCTCGGAACTGATGCTGCCTTCGGACTCGTTGGGTTTCGCAGCATCCCTGTTCCGAAATCACAGCCTGAAGATCGGGGTGTGCGGCTAATTTCTCCCGTCTCACCCGCGAGCGGCGCGCAAGGGCATCACGCGCCGCACCGCGGCCACGTGGAAATTCTCCGTCGTCAATCGGCAGCTGTGGTGTTGCCGGGCCGCTGCCGCCTCACCTAGGCTTAGGGTTAATGGATCCGATATTCACATTGGCGGTCCGAGGAAGCCGCCGCCCTGATCGGGTCCGGCGCCGGCATCGGGACCTCACCAACCGCCCAACCGCTCCGCTTTCTTCGCGGGGATGCCGACGCACCGCGACCTCATCGGCAAGGTGATCTGCGCCTGCGCGACGAGTTTCGGCTGCATCGCAGTCGACCCCGACATTGTCCCCCGGATTTGAACGGCTGGCGGGATGTTCGGCCGGCAGCAATCTTTCGGCGGCGGTCCCTGCGCCATGTCGCCGTCTCCCGGTGGAAGTCCGCAGGCGCGTCCAGAGCTTGTCCAGAGAGGACGGGATCCGCCAGCAATCGACGCGCCACGCTCTCCGCTGCAGTAGCTGCCGAGGGAGAAGTAACGCAGCGATCCGAGCCAGTGTGGCCGTTAATTGTTAATGCAAACGGCGTTTTGGCTGCTTTCAGGGCCTTGCTGCTGCGTGCTGCGCGAGTTGACGACCCTCGGGTGCGGCAGGGACAGCTCCGGACCGGATTGGGCGTGAGGCAGCCCGGTCGCATCGTCGAGGTCACCCGGGTGATCCCGCAACGAGTGCGCTCAAAAACTGACCCGAGAACCCGCTAGAGACACGCTCTCAACGCCAAGGGATTGTATGCGAACCCCTGCCGCGACGACAGTCGTACGATCTGATTTCGCAGTTCTTCCATGTGTCAAGCGCACGTAAATCAGGTACGTTCTCGATCGTACGATCAACTTCCTCAGGGTCATCGAGATATGCGACTGTCTTCCATTGCCCCTTGCTAGCGATTTGCAACAGGTAACGAGCGGTAGGAGTAAATCGGAGGTGGTCCATTGGTCCTCCCTCCGTTCGATACCTTGGAGTATGATGGGTCACGCTCCTACCGGAGCCAGGCGAACGAGCGGTCATGGTGGAACTAATGATGGCAGGGTCGACAGCGAGATAATAGCCCTCTTCCAACCCTGGTGGAATGTCCGGAATCGTTCCACTGAGTGCATAACTTTGTGGAAAATTCACCTCGGACTTAAGTTAACCAAGGATATCGTTAATTTTTCTTGCAGCCGCGCCCTAAACTCCAGGCAAGCAACCGATTGATATTATGGATATAAAATGATTAATTCTTCGCTCCACAGGCGGCCGTGCTGTGTCGCCTTGCACGGTATTGCGGCCCTGTGACAGGCTGTACACCGAGCTCGCAGAGCGGGGCGCCGTCGCTGCGGCGCCGCTCGCCGAGGCTCTCAGAGGGAGTGGCTGCCTTTCACCGTAGGGAGACCTCTTTGTCCGCCGAGCACCCGCTCAGCGCCGAGTTTGCGAGACTGAAGGCCGGAGAGAAAACTAAAGAAAACCGAAGCAGTCGGATTGGTACGCGGGATCAGCGGAAGCGCGCGCCGGGCGGGAAAAGTGGATTTTGTTCCCGAAAAGCTCGAGCCGGCACGCGCGCTCTGTGGTGAATTGCTAATCGTGGCGGCGTGCATCTTTCAATGGGAGTGGCAAGGGCGCCTCATCGAAGTCGCCTATGAAACGGTGGGCGCGGGCCGCGCAGTACTGCTGTTGCCGGCCTTTAGCACAGTTTCGAGCCGCGAAGAAATGCGTCCCCTGGCCGAGCATCTTGCCGCACAGGACTGCGGTTGCGTGCTGGTCGATTGGCCTGGCTTTGGCGAAAGCACGCGCGGGCGGCTCGGCTATGGACCGCGGCTTTACCATCAATTTCTGGCCGATTTCGTGGCCAGTGTGATGCCGCGTGGACCGGCGGTCATTGCCGCCGGGCATGCAGCTCTTTATGTGGTTGCGCTGGCGCGTGACCGGCCGGGCGTGTGGTCGCGCGCCGTGCTGATAGCGCCGACCTGGCGGGGACCGCTCCCAACCGCAATGGGGGAGCGACCGCGAGCTTACGCATGCGTCAGGAACCTCGTTGGCACACCGGTGATCGGCGAGGCAATCTACCGCCTCAACACGCTCCGCTCAGTCATTGGCTTGATGTATCGCCGCCACGTCTACAGCGAGGCCAGCCGGGTGACGCCGGCATTCGTCGCAAAAAAGCAAGATATAGCACGCCGGCGAGGAGCCCGTTTCGGGTCGGCGGCGTTTGTCACCGGCTGCCTTGATCCGGTATCAAGCCGCGGCGCGTTTCTTGCTTTGTTCACTCCGTCGCCCGGGCCGATCTCGGTTTTCTGCGGCACCGCCACGCCCCTCAGATCCAAGGCGGAAATGGCGGCGCTGGCAGAGCGTTCGGGCATTGGTCTGCGCTGGGTGGGGGGATCGCTTGGTCTGCACGAGGAATTTGCGCAGGATGTTGCCGACCCGATAGTCCGCTTCGTCCGTGCATCCTCGGCAGAGCCGATGGACCGGCAGCCGCGTGCCACTCGATAAGTGCTTTGTCGCTAGGCGGAAACACGCCAACCCTGGTCGTGGCAGTGATCGACGCTGATGCGCGTGATCGGGATGGGTCGCGAAGAGCCCTCGACATGGGATCGAGCGCAAATCCGTGGCGACCAGTGCGGCCCTCTGCCGCGTGGCCAATGGCGACAATGACACTACTGCTCGCGGGAGAGAGCGTGGAAGGCGTGCTTGGCCTCGTGTCGACGCCGGACCCAGCGCACCACTGACAAGGCCTTCAGGCGCCCAGACACCCTGGCGAGCCTCTCGCCCTCGTGGCCAACTCCGATACGCACGCCTCGTTGTCCGTGAGCCGCAGCACATTCCGGGTCGCCGAGTGCCCGGAATATCCCGGCGGCGGATCCTGTGATTTTCGAGATGGCATTGCGGCTGCCGATGCAAAATG
>JAFMSA010000573.1 GCA_017353855.1 Alphaproteobacteria bacterium | reverse complement strand
AAAGGCAGTGTGATCTCGAGCGCTATGCGCCTTTACCCGAACCGCTGCGGCAAGCGCCCGATTTCACCGGTTGAAGCGCCGCAACCTGATCAAAGGCATTCGCTCGAAGCGAAGCCGCGATCCCAGACTGGAAGTCGCCCCGCCAGCCGACAAGGCGATGTTCAAGCGGCTGGTCGAGCTGACGCGCCTGCACCGTGGGGCGCGGCAGCCAACTTACGTCCCGCCCGTCAGCCTGCCCAAAGTCCCGTTCGACGGCGGGATCCGCGCAATGATGCAATAAATAAGGGGGGAGGAGCGATTTGGAGCGCCAGGCGGTTCGCGATTCTGTTATCCAGCCGAGGGATAGGAGAAGAGGAACTTCGCGTTGCGCCCGGCTGGCAGAGGGCAATTATTGATCGTCCACCGTCTGGCGAAACCCGAATTCGAAAAGGTTCGTTTGCAAGCGGAGGCCGAACTCTACCGCTGGCGTCCCGATGGTCAAAGCCGGCCGCGAATTCCTGTTGCGCACGCCCGAAGGGGCGGATGGCCGGCATCGGGCATCCGCGTCGCGATAGAGCTTTAGTGGATGACAAGTCCGCAACGTGCGGTTAGGGTGAAGTCAAACAACGAGTGCGCATGAAACCGTCCGGCGCATCAGATCGGGGTTAGTGCGTCAACCTGGCGGGCTTCGTGGCGGCTGGAAGTTGGCGAGGGTCGAGTAAAGCGTTAGATCGGTAAGTGTAGAATTTTCTACGACGACGCTAGCGAAGCGTCGCCTCGCCCGTTTATGGCCCCCTTGGCTCCTCCAGGGTCGAAGAATCCGGGAGGTCGCCATGAATGAAGTCGGTCCCGTCGGCTCGGCGCCAAGCTCCGCCCTACGCGCACTTGGCAGCAAGCTCGATAGCATCCCGTTCAGCTCCTATCACGTGCTTGTTATCCTGGTGCTGGGGTTGGTCGGTTTCGTCGAGGGTTATGATCTGGCGGTAACTGGCTCGCTGATCGTGCTCGCGAAGAAGCCGCTGCACCTGACACCTGCCGACATCCAATGGCTCGTGGCTGGGCCGAGCCTGTTTGCGTGCTGCGGCGGGTTCGTGGCCTCGGCAATATCCGATCACCTCTCGCGCAAGACGATGCTGCAGATCGGCGTGATCTCGGTCACCGGCCTTACCCTGCTGATCCCGCTCGTGCAAAGCGCGGAACAATTGATTGCATTGCGGATCTTGATCGGGTTCGGGGGCGGATTTGCAGTGACGGCGCCGTTCCCGATCGCGGCCGAGCTGATGCCGGCACAGCACCGCCGCACCTATTCTGCGATCTACGAAATCGCGCTGGCCAGTTCGTTTACTGTGCTGCCGCTGGTCGCCGCCTTGCTCGCGGAGAACCCGAACGGCTTCCGCCTGATAGCGCTGCCGGGCGGTCTTGCCGTGCTCATCCTGCCGGCGATCGTGCATTTTCTGCTGCCGGAAAGCCCGCGCTGGCATCTGCGCAAGGGCCGGATCACCCGCGCAGTCGACACAGTCAACCATTACATCGCCCGCTGCGGCAATCGGGTACCGCCATTGACGGTGGCCGCGCTCGGGATGGATTTCTCGCTCAGTCGCTCCGAGCTGCCGCCTTTCCGGGCGCTGTTCCGCCGTGGCCAACTGCGCTGGACCGTGATCGGGAGCTGGACCTTCGGCTGCGCGGTCCTCGGCTATTTCCTGATCTCCGTCTTGCTGCCGAAGGCGCTGATCGACCAAGGGGCCGCGGTGTCGACGAGCTTTGGCATCGCGACCCTCGCGTTCATGGCGACGATCCCCGGCAAAGCCTTCACTGCCTACCTGATGGAGATCATCGGACGGCGCTGGACGATACTTTATGCGCTGCTCGGCTCTATTCCCGGCCTGCTGCTGATGGGAACCGCGCATCTGGCCGGTGCCTTGGGGCCGGTGCTGATGACGGTCGGCGCATTATGGACCGGTTTTACGATGCTTTCGTCGTTTCCGGCGACGCGGATGTACCTCTCAGAGCAGTTCCCGACGGCCCTGCGCGGTCGCGGGCATACTTTCGGCGAAGCATTCGCACGACTGTTCGCCGGGGTGTTGGCGCCATTTCTGATGGTGCCGCACACCGGCTCGCCGGCGATCTTTTTCGGCACAATTCTGGCCGCCGTCATTGCCGGCGCGTTTGCGCCGCTGCTGTTCGGCAAGGAAACGGTCGGGCAGATCGAGGTCATCGCCGCCGAAGCGGCTCCTGAGCCGGCGTGAGCACCTGGAGCGGGGCGGCAAGCCCGGCGAAAGCGGCATTGACCCGGGTCTCGTTATAGCGGGAGGTTGCGATGGCCGAAGGAAGCCCAGCCGATCGGACCGCAATGCGGGCCGCCTATGTGCTCGGGCAGAAACTCGATAGCATCCCGTTCAGCGGCTACCACCTGGTGATCATCGGCGTGCTGTCGCTGGTCGGCTTTGTCGACGGCTATGACCTCGTAATGACCGGCTCACTATTGGTGCTGGCGAAGCAGCCGCTGCATCTGGCGCCCGGCGAGATCCGCTTCCTCGCCGTCGCTTCGACGATGATGATCGTCGTCGGCGGGTTCATTTGCTCGACGATTTCCGACCATCTGAGCCGCAAGACGATCATGCTCATCGGCACCGCCGGGATCACCTTTTTCACGCTGCTGATCCCGCTGGTGCAGACCGGTGAGCAGCTGATCGCGTTGCGGCTGCTGACCGGGCTGGCCGGCGGCTTCGCTGTCTCGGCGCCGTTTCCGATCGCTTCCGAACTGATGCCGGCGCAGCATCGGCGCACCTACGGCGCCATCTACGAGATGTCGCTCGCCGCCGCCTTTACCACACTCCCGCTGATCGCCACTCTGCTTTCGGGCAATCCGAACGCCTTTCGATGGATGGCGCTGCCGGGCGGGCTCGCCTTTTTCGTCGTGCCAACGGCGATCTATCTGCTGATCCCGGAGAGCCCGCGCTGGTATCTGCGCCGGGGCCGTGCCGAAGCCGCAGTCGACGCTGTCAATGACATTGTCCAGCGAGCCGGCAGCCGCGTAGCGGAGCTGACAATGGCCGCGCTGGGAGACAGCCTGCAGGTGGAGCGCGAACCGCTCCCGCCCTATCGAGCGTTGTGGGGCCGCGGCCAGCTGCGCTGGACACTCGTCGGGATCTCCAGCTACGCCTTTGCCGGCACCGGCTTTTTCCTGATTTCGGTGCTATTGCCGAAAGCCCTGGTCGATCAGGGCGGCGCCGTCGCAACGAGCTTTGGCGTCGCTACATTGGTGTTCACAGCCAGCATCCCTGGCAAGGGCTTCACCGGTTACCTGATGGAAATCATCGGGCGGCGCTGGACGATCTTTTACGCCCTTGCCGGATCGCTGCCCGGGCTGCTGCTGATGATGCTGGCGCACCGCGCCGGGCCGCTGGCGACAACGGCGATGGTTACCGGAGCACTGATCACCGGGTTCACCGCGCTGTCCGGCGCCACCGCGTTCCGGGTCTACTTGTCCGAACAGTTCCCGACGGCACTGCGCGGCCGCGGACACATCTTCGGAGAATCGTGTGGCCGGATTTTCTCCGGCGTGCTGGCGCCGTTCCTGATGGAGCCGCATGTCGGCTCGGCGACGATTTTCTTCGGCACGATTCTGGCCGTC
>JAFMSA010000093.1 GCA_017353855.1 Alphaproteobacteria bacterium | reverse complement strand
GCGGATCGCATGCGCCAGCTGATTGGTGGTAACGGCCAGGACCGCTGCTGCGGCCGCAATCGCGTCGAGGCCCAGCGGCGCGCCGATCTGCCCCTCGATCGCAGCTGCGATCCTCTCCATCGGCGCACCTCCGGCGACGCCGGTCAGACGATCAGGATTGAGGCGACCGAGCACCAGGTTGGCATCGGTGACAGTAACGGCAGTGCCACCTCTGGCATAGGCGATCGGCCCGGGGCGGGCGCCGGCGCTTTCGGGCCCGACCTGCAACAGGCCGGCTCGTGTGATCCGCGCGATGCTCCCGCCGCCGGCCCCAATTGTGTGAATGTCGACCAGCGGCACGCGCAATGGTACGCCATAGGCGATGTCCTTCTCCGTGGTCAGCGCCGGCTCGCCGGCCGCGATCAGGGAGACATCGAAGCTGGTCCCGCCCATGTCGCAGGCGACGAGGTTGGGGTGGCCGGCTTGCATGCCGATCCGCGCCGCGGCGATGGCTCCCGCGGCCGGACCGGACATCACGGTGTGCACGGCGAGATCGATGGCCGCCCCCGCTGCCATCATGCCGCCATTCCCCTGCATCACGAGGAGCTCGTTGTTCAGCCCCGCGCTGCGCAGGTTCTGCGAGAGGTGGCCGAGATAGCCGGACACGATCGGCTGCACGTAGCCGTTGAGCGCCGCGGTGCTGCCGCGTTCGAATTCACGCACCTCGGGCAAGATGTCGCTGCCCAATGTCACAAACCGGTTGGGCCAGATATCCCGCGCGATCTCGGCGCAGCGCCGCTCATGCGCCGGGTTCGCGTAAGCATGGATGAAATGGATCACCAATGCCTCGGCCCCGCGCTCGCGTAAGCGATGCATTTCCTGGCGCACCGCTGCTTCATCGAGCGGCGTCACCATCCGGCCGGCGGCATCGATGCGCTCGGGCACCTCGGCCCGCAGGTCGCGCGGGATTAATGCCTCGAAGCTGCCGGTCATGCCGTATGGGTTGGGGCGAGTACGGCGGCCCAGTTCAAGAACGTCGCGAAACCCGGCCGTGGTAATCAGCCCGCAGCGCGCTCCCTTGCGTTCGAGCACGGCATTGGTGGCGACCGTCGTGCCGTGGACCAGAGCGGTTACCGCGGCGAGATCGGCTTCGAGCACTGCCAGCCCGTCGATGAAGCCGACCGAGGGGTCCTCGGGGGTCGAAGGCACCTTGGCGACGCGGAACGCACCGCGTTCCGGATCGAGCGCCAGCAGATCGGTGAACGTGCCACCGATATCGCCCCCGATCTGCCATGCCATCCGCGATTCCTCGCTGTCTTGCCGCGATTCTCGTTAGTGCTCCAGGTCCTGCTGCGCAAGTGGCGGCGCCTCTTTCTGGTTCATGCGGCCTTCATAGATCGGAGACGCGCCGGTGGTCGGGCCCTGGTATTGCACAAAAAAGATGGTCCCGCCGGTGGCCGTATGCATTTCATGCTCGAAATGCGGGTCGGGCATAAAGGCTATCGTGCCGGGGCCGTAGAGCTTTCCGGCAAACGTGAACTCGCCCTCGATGATGTACCAGACCTGCGCGAAGTCGTGCCGGTGCAGGGGAAAGGACGCGCCCGGCGCGTACCTGAGAAATCCCGCATTGGGCTCGGTCGGGCGTTCCGGTCGCGGGTGAAACAGGAACCTGGTGACATTGCCAAATCGTCCCACTTCCCATTCCGTGTCGGCGGCATGCTTGAACTCGGGCGGGTGATGCGCACCGCTCTTACTCATCTCGCGGGTCCTCCTGTTTTGGCATCCGATCATGGGTTGAGCGGGTCAGCAAGAATGCGCTTAGAACTTAGCGAAATCTCTGAAATTTCCACCCCCAAGCGATCCGCATAGAGCGTGAGTGTGCGCTCCCAAGCCGGACGGGCCAATGCGAGCGCACGGTCAGCCGCGGATAGGGGGTGAGGGGCCTGTCGTGCAAATGTTGCGCAAGAGAGTGGCTGGAAGGGTCTGCGGAGTCCGACTCAGCGTGGCCATTTTCGACTCTTGCCTTGAGAGACGGAAAACGAGGTCGACTTTCAATTTAATTTCAAGCAGGAAGCCGGGCGGCCTTGATGTCGGCAACTGGTCGAGCCTCCTCCGTTCCGGATCGAGGGCGGGAAGGGTCTGGGGTCGGCGCGTTTCGGTTAATTGCTTTGGCTCAGTGAGTGGCGGGTTACCGCGCCGGACCAAATTTCAAATCGTATCGGCGCGACCCGTCGGCACCTTAAAATCCTAATTTGTCCCACCTCGCGTCGGCCGCTTTTTATCGCCGATGCGATCGTTAGTGGTTCAGCGGACTCTCCGATGTCGCTCGAGGAGCTCGCAACGGCCGGCCGAATGCCGAGATCGGCAGCGCCATCTGGTTCATGCCGCGAATCACGGGCAGCTCGTCTACCTCGATTAGTTTGGCCAGCGGGTCAACCGCGCTCACAGCATGTTCACCATCACGTATAACGCCCGCGTCTCAGCCGGGTTCGCCCGCCGAGCGAGGGTGTTGAATATCTAGCGGAGAACTGCTTCAGGCCCTCGTCGGCATCGAATACTCTTGAATGAACCACGTTCATGCCGCCGAGCCGGCGGTGACGCCGGCGCCTGCAAGCGCCGATATCTCTGCCGGGCTAAATCCTGCTTCTCTCAGCACATCCTGGCTGTGCTCGCCCACACGCGGCGGCTGGCGGGTGAGGCCGGGTCGGCGCCGGTCGGTACCAAACTCGATCGGCAGGGCGGGCAGGCCGGCGACCTTTCCCGCGGCCTCGCCGAACCGTGAGATGAACACGTCGACGAGCCCGCCCGTCGCCAGCAGATGCGGGTCAGCGAACAGATCACCCGGCTGCCCGACCGGCGCCCAGGACACGTTGCAGCGCTCGCAGCGGGCCGCGACCTCGTCCTGCGGCAACGTCGCCAGCACCTCCTGCAGGGCCGGGATCAGCCAGGCGCGTTCCGCCAGGCGCGTGACATTGGTCGCAAGCCTCGGGTCGGCGGCCAGTTGATGAAGCCCGAATTCCTCGACAAATCGTGTCCATTGCTGATCGCTGGTGACGCCGATGAAAAGCTGCCCGCCGCCTGCAGTCCTGAACACCTCATAAATTGCCCATGCGCCGCGCCGCGCCGGCATAGGCCGTGCTTCCAGCCCCGTCGCGATCATCCCAGCCATGTGCGTGCTCATCAAGAACGCAGCGCTTTCGAACAGTGCGCTGGAGACCCGCTGGCCCTCGCCGGTGATGTCGCGCTCGCGCAATGCCGCCTGCACCGCGATGACGCCAAACATCGCCCCCATGATGTCGATGACCGAAGCGCCGGCTCGCAGTGGCTGACCGGGTGGGCCCGTCATAAAGGCTAACCCCGTCTGGAACTGCACCACCTCGTCGAGCGCGGGGCGATGTTCGTAAGGCCCAGCGAGGTAGCCCTTCAGCGCCAGGTAAATGAGCCGTGGGTTGAATGCCGCGAGCCGGCCGTAGCCACAGCCGAGCCGCTCCATTGTGCCCGGCCCGTAATTCTCCAGCACGACATCGACGGTCGGCACAAGACGGTGGATGACCGCCTGTCCCTCGGCCCGCTTGAGGTCGATGACAAGGCTGCGCTTGTTGCGGTTGAACGCGGCAAAGAATCCTGCTCCGAACCCGCCAAGTCCGCGGGTGTGGTCGCCCCTCGGTGCGGGTTCGATCTTGACGACATCGGCGCCGAGCTCGGCAAAGATGAGCCCGGCCGTCGGCCCCATGACCGTGTGGCTGAACTCCAGCACCTTGAGGCCGGCGAGCGGGGTCGCCAGCGCGCGTTGCGCCATCAGGCCGCGGCCTGCCGCCGGAACGCGTCGAGGCTCCCTGCGTGGATCAGCTCACCGGGGAGCTGGTGGCCGACAATCTCCTCTGCCATCCGCCCGACCTCGATAAGCCCGTCGAGGTCGACACCGGTGTCGATTCCCATCTCCTCGCAGAGCAGCACCAGTTCCTCGGTGCAGATATTGCCCGCTGCCTTGGGCTGGCCGGCAAACGGGCAACCGCCGAGCCCGCCGACCGTAGAATCGAACTGGGTCACGCCCATCTTGAGCCCGGCATGCGCGTTGGCCACTGCCAACCCGCGCGTGTCGTGCAGGTGCAGTGAGACCGGGATATCCGGCCAGCGGCTGCGT
Organism: Alphaproteobacteria bacterium; assembly: GCA_017353855.1. Classification (GTDB taxonomy): domain Bacteria; phylum Pseudomonadota; class Alphaproteobacteria; order ATCC43930; family CGMCC-115725; genus AP-15. Next base: position 6,430 of record JAFMSA010000093.1, on the reverse strand, counting down.
ACCTCGCCAAGCACGCGCTCGATGCGCATCGGCGTCGCCCACCCCATCGTGTCGGCGAGCGAAAAATATTTGATGCCGGCGCCGGTTTCCTCGGCGATCGCGAGGCCGTCCTCAAGTGTCGAGATGACCTGGGCCGGCGCGATGTCGCCCTGATAGTTGCAGCCGAACGCCGCCATCACGCCGATGCGCGGCACGTCGACGCCATTTTCGAGATGCAGCGCGGTCTGCTTCTTCATCGCCGCGACATTCTCGGCGTGGCTGCGGTGCAGGTTCTTCTGCGTGAACCCCTCCGACGCGGTCAGCGAGATGGAGCCCGTGATCGTCAGCTTGTTGCGGAAGACGAGCGCACGGTTGAGTCCCGCCGCGTTGAACCACAGCCCGGTGTAATGCACGCCTTCCTTCGGCGTGAAGCCGGCGACCACATCCTCGGCGTCGGCCCAGCCGGGGACGATCTTCGGGTTGACGAACGAGCAGGCCTGGATGTGATGCAGCCCGGTCTCGGCGAGCGCCTCGATCAATTTGATCTTGTCGGTTGTGCTGATCGGGCCGGGTTCGATCTGAAAGCCCTCGCGCGGACCTTCTTCATGGATGTCGACATGGTTTGGGAGGTCGGTCATGAGCTGGCTGCCTTGCTGTATATTTGAACGATATCGCGCTACCGGCCCGGATGAGAAGGCCGCAACCAGACCGCGGCCCGGCTCGGCTCGTTGCGCGATGATGCCGAGATCGACGACGAGCCCCGTGCCGGCGATGAAAGCCGCGTCGCCGAGCGCGCGCGCCGCCTCGCGGCCGCCCTATTTGAGCACGTCGCCGATGACTTCCCTGGCGTCGACACGCTCAATCCGTAGCGCCGGCGAGCGACTCGTCGAGGGACTGGCGTCGGCCGATGCGGCGGATGATCAGCGCCAGCGGGACGCAGAGCAGCAGCATGAACCCGCCCAGGATAAAGAAGCTTTCGCCGACGCCGCAGCGGTCGGCAACCCCGCCCATCAACGGTGGGATGACGATTGAGGTGAAGCGTTGACCGGTCTGGCGCAGACCGACGACCGCGCCCTGTCGATGACGGCCGGCGGTGCGCGCCTGCACCGATAAAATCAGCGGCTGGATCACCCCTTCGAGCCACCCGCGCGCCAGCTGGAACGCCAGGAATAACGCCAGGATGCCGCCGAGCGCCGGCGTCAGCGCGATGAGCAAGATCGACAGCGCGGTGCCGCTCAGCATCGTACGCTGCGCGTTGCCGAGACTCAAGGCGCGGCCGGCGAACAGCGCCCCGAACCCGCTGGCAATCTCCGCGGTTGAGAACAGTACGCCGATGGTCGTGCCGACCAGCCCCACTTGCTTGAGGTAGACGACATAGACCGAGGTCTGGATGCTGTAAGTGCTGTTGCGCAGCGCCATGATCGCCAGCGACAGCGCGATCGCCGGAATGGCGAGCAGCGTCAGCGAGTTCGTGTAGTCGGACAGTCGCGGCCACACGTCGCGGCTCCGGAATCGGGCGCGCGCCGCGCCCTCGTCGCGCGGCGACCCGAAGAACTCCGCCTCGGGGGCGCACAGCAAAGCGACGGTCAAGACGCCTCCCCATACCGCGCCGACCAGATAGGACGGCCAAAGGCCGCCCAAATCCCAGATCCCCCCGCCGAGGATCGGCGCCGTCGTCGAACCGAGGCGAGCGAAAAAGGTGAACCGGCCGAGATAGCGTGCATCACCCTCCGCGACTTGCGCGATCAGCGTTTGCGCCCCGGACCAGGCGAACGACACCGCCGCGCCATTGACCAGTTGCAGCAGCAACAGGGTCCAGAACCAGGGGACCAGCGGAAACAGCGGCGCCATCGTCATACTTGCCCAGACGAAAACCAGCGTGACCTTGCGCGTGCCGAAACGGTCCATCAGCACGCCGATATGGATCGATAGGAACATCGCGGCGATCGAGCGGGCGCCGACCAGGATGCCCACCTGGGTGGCGTCGAATCCGAGTGACAACGCGTAAAGCGGCATCAGAAAGGTGTAGAAGTCGACATAACCCATGCTGAACGGTCCGGCGACGTACAGCGCGGTCAGCGGTCTGGTACTGGAGCCCTTCATGCCGGCGGCGATCCCTAGGCGCGAGGGTTCGGGCGTCCCCCTTGTGAAGCTTAGCAGTCTCCTCGCCTTTCGTGTCGGAGGGAGGCGTCGAACTTGCAATGCTGACCAGCACGAGCACCGGATCCAATCCCTTGACGGCGATGAGCCTGTTGCCAGAGGCGGTGCCCGCGATCAGGTGAGAAAGGAGAGCCGGTAGTGCCGTTGGTTTTCCCGTCTGACTCTCACGTGTTCGGCCGCCCGATCTGTGGCAGACCCGCATCGTGCGGCCTTCCGCGATCGGACGCCGCGGATCGAGCGGATCGAGGGCAGCGACCACGTCGTCGTGGAAGCGGATCAGGTTCTTTCCGGGATTCGGCTTCATCCCGAACGCCGTGCGCGGTTCGAGGCTCCCGGGACGATCTCTGCCAAATGGCGTTTCGAGGAAGTGCAGCGCGGCGGCCACGACCGCGCGCACATCTCAAGGACACCTGACGATCGACGGAATGCCGGGCGACGTCCTTTATCCCTCGCAAGGGTTGTTCTATTTCAAGGTAGCGGACACGCCGCTGATATCGGCGATCTTTCATGCCATGACTGGCTGGCCGAGATTTGCCTCACCGATCCCGCCCGTCTCAAAGTCATCGCTCGCTGTGTTTCTCCCAGCTAGGCGCGCAGCCTACCAGCGGCAGCCGCTCGGCGCCATGATCGATCGGCACCACCGGGCCCGTGCGCGCGACCACGAAGACCGGGGTGACATCGCCGGCGGCAGGCCGAGCTGACGAAGCGGTCGAAGTTCTCACGGTGCGGTGAAGGACCGGCTTGGGTCGTGTGCGGCGGATTTAGCGCCTATGCCGCGGCCGCCTAGCGCGCGTCTCGCCCTTTGCCATGCGTGCCGGCGAAGGCCTTTAAGTGAACGGACAGCGGACGCTCAGCCGGCTCGGTGGGAACAGGTCTTCATGCCCCCTTCCGGTCAGTGGGTTTTGGCGATTTACGAGGATGGGGCGATGCCGTCGGCGGCGCGCTCAAGCGCGGCGATGTCGATGCGCTTCATTTGCATCATAGCTTCGAAGGCTCGTCTTGCGCGGGCGTGATCGGCATCGCCGATCAGTCTGATAAGCTGGCGCGGAACGATCTGCCACGACACGCCGAATCGGTCCTTCACCCAGCCGCATTGCTCCGCCTCGGGGACCGCTGAGAGCGCGTCGGCGAAGCGATCGGCCTCGGCCTGGGTCTCCACCGGTATCTGGAACGAGATGGCTTCATTGAACTGGAATTGCGGTCCGCCATTCAGGCCGGTGAACGGTTGACCCATAAGTGTGAACTCCACCAGCAGCACATCGCCTGCCTTGCCCGACGGGTAGTCACTCGGTGCGCGATGGACCGCATCAACGCGGCTGTTGTGGAACAGGGAGGCATAGAATTTGGCGGCCTCTTCGGCGTTGCCGTCGAACCAGAGGCACGGAGTTATGCCAGACATGGAGATCCTTCTCCTAAAAGCAGCTACGTTGGGGCATGGGCGGGCTCTCTTTATCCTACACTGCGGGAACCGAGGGGCATACGGCGGAGCCCGCCTCCAAACCGCTATCCATATCAAAATAGACGCCTAACAAATTGCGACTGCGCCGCCCTGTCGGACGCTGCGAAATTTGCGGACGAGAGGTGCTCCCCCTTGGTCTCCTGCGTAACGACCTGCGCTATAGGTGCATTTGGCGAGGTGCATTTGGCGCGTTGGGCTTGGGGGCTTCGACGCGTACATGTGCCCGCTGCTGATCTTCACGATCCCGGCGAATGTCTCGCTCCTCGCCTGCGCTACAGGCGAGCGAAGGGCGGGTATTCACAAAGTCGGCTACAGCTTGCTTCGGCGGATAGCGTCGGACGACCTGCCGTTCGTCACGCGCCTCCATGCATGACCGGAAGTCGCTCAGGGTCTTGGCCCATCGCGCACAACAGAGGAGACGGTCGCCTGGTTGCGAGGCTCGCTCGTCCGCTACGAGGCGCTTTCGCTCGGCCATCTCGCCATCCGGCGCAAACCGGACGGTGCGCTGATCGGGCGCCGCGGCCATGAGGATGCGGCCGACCCTTTTGTCCGCGACCCGGCCAAAGCGGTTTCTGCCATCCCTCGCTCCGGGATTTCGATGATTGTCCCGGCGTCCAGCCGGCGGGGTCAACGGCCGCGCCGCAAGCCGAGCATCCCGCCGGTAACAGTGCTAAGGTCGCCGAAACACGGGAGGAGGAAGGAATGCCAACCGGCCAAACCCGCCGCGCGGCGCTCGTGACGGGCGCCTCCGACGGCATTGGCGCGGCGATCGCGATTGCGCTGGCAAAAGACGGCTGCGACGTCGTGATCACCGATTTGCTCCGGGGTGATCTCACGGCGACGGCCGCGGCCATCGAGGCCGGCGGCGGGCGGGCGGTACCGCTGTCGCTCGACATCCGCGACCAGGCTAGCGTCGAATCCGGATTTGCCCGCGCGGTCGAGGCGTTCGGCGGGGTCGACGTGCTCGTCAACAACGCCGGCATTCCGATGACCCGGCCGGCGGTCGACATCACCCGCACCGAGTGGGAGGCGGCGCTCGCCGTCAATCTCACCGGGACCTTCTTCATGTGCCAGCAGATGGGCCGTCACCTGATTGGCGCCGGCCGGCCTGGCGCGATCGTCAGCCTCGCCTCGACGCATGGCACGGTCGGGTTTCCGAACATCATTGCCTACGGCGTCGCCAAGGCCGGGATCAGCCACATGACGCGCATCCTGGCGATCGAATGGGCGCCGCATGGCATCCGTGTCAACGCGATCGCACCGGGCACCACCGAGACCCCCTCGCGCGCGCCGATGCTCGCAGACCCAGCGCGGCGTGAGACGATGCTGAAGCGCATTCCCTTGGGCCGCTTTGGCAATGCCGGGGAAATGGCCGCCGCGGTGCGTTATCTCGTCAGTCCGGAAGCATCCTATATCACGGGCCAGATCCTGCTGCTCGACGGCGGGTTGACCGCATATTGAAGGCGCCATTTTCCCACACGCCCGCCGTGTCAGCCACGATTGGTTGCCTTTACCCGCGCCTTACCAGGCGTGTTCGCCGCACGCTTCTTGAAGAGCTCGAGGGTCGCCTTGCGGCACGGCGTATATCCGCGGTAGGGGGCTGGGTTTCGATCCAGTCGAGGACGCCGAACCCCGTCGATGCGGCCTGGTTGGGTGCTCAAGATGAAGACGCGGTGGGTTAGGCGACGGCGGTCCGCAATCTTCAAGCGCGATATGCTGATCGGCGAGGCCAAGAACTATTAAACGCGCACCTACAGGTACAGAAGCTGCAACTGCCGCTAAGTCTAGCCGGTAATCCATCTGGCAATGGGCTACCATCGGGCAATCGATCGCCGCCGCAGACGCATTGCATTACCAACGTCCTCAAATTCTTGGTGCACCTGGTGATACAGGCTGCTTTATCGACGGGTGGGCGGCTCATGGGCGGCCACTGCGCAGACGCGGCCCTGAGCACATCGGCAAAGCATGGACCGGGGCAGCGGCCAAGGAAATGCGACACTGCGACCATCCTGTCTGGACGGATTGACAGATGGACGGGCGCGATGATGTCGACAATCGAAGGTTACGAACAGCCGATCGCTCAAAAGGCTCGTCTTCAACAGTGCGCAGCTGCTGCCGCCTCTCTGCTCCGCGAGTGGAGAATGTCACTCATAGGCTTCTAGTCTTACTGCATAACAACCGAGGCTATGTCCTCAGTAGCGAGGACTGGCGGGGACAGGGGTCTGCTCTGTAATGGGGGCAAGAGGGGAAGGATCTCACGCCACAGCCTGCCAAAACATCAGGGGCATGTGGTGGGGTGGGGGGCCGCCTCTTCCTGCACCTGCCGGCTTGCGTAGCATATGCACATGATACCGCCCGCCTTCTGAATTCAAAGCCCCGCTCTCGACCGGCGCAGAAGGTTATCCTAGGCTGACCTGTGCAGGTCTCCGATGGCGAGGGCTCAAGCCTGACGCGCCGGGCCTGGATCAAGCGGGGAGGGAGGGCCATGAGGGCGATGCAGCCGATCGAGAGTAGCAACGGTTCTTTCGGGTTTCTGAGCAACATTGGCCGAGCTGATGGGCGGGCAGCCGAGCATTGCCGATATCGGCCGCGTCGGCGGGCCACGCCGTCTATATCCCCGAATTGTTCCCGACGCACGTACGCGCGACTGCGGTATCATTCTGCAATGGTGCGGCACGCGTCATCACCGCCTTTGGACCCTTGGCGGCGGATCTGTTAGCCGCCCCTTTCGGCGGGAATTTCAACAAACCCGCGGCGATCATGACCTGTTTCGCGCTGCTCAGCATCTACGCGATGTATCTCGGCCGCGAGACCAGAGCCGATCCACTGCCG
>JAFMSA010000572.1 GCA_017353855.1 Alphaproteobacteria bacterium | reverse complement strand
GAGCCGTCCCTGGCGACCGCATGCGCTGCAGGTCGGAACCTGACCTCGGCGCGCTGTCGCCCGAAAGGTCAGAACCCGGTCGCAAAATTCTGGTAACACCTTCGGGACAGCTGTCCCTGAACAGCACGCGCACGACTTGGAGCCGGTCGGCATCGAGCGGTTCCGCGAGCGCTTCGGTGCGGCAAAAAATTCTGCCGCTGGAGTCGGGCCGGAGCTGATCCGCCGCATGGGGAACACGAGGTCGAGAACTGAAGGCGCGTGAAACAGCAGATCGGGCGTAAGCGGCCTTGTCTCCGGGCCTATCCTCTACCCTAGCTAGGCGCCTGAGCGGATCGTCAGCACTCGTTCACAGGAAGCTATAGGGGTCGATATCGACCTGGATGCGAGCGGAGCCGGCGAGCCGGATCCGCGGGAGCCAATCGCGCAACACCGCCTGCAGCCTGACGTCGCGGCCTGCCTTGACGAGAAACCGCCGGCGATGGCGACCGCGCAGCACCGCCAGCGGTGCCGGCGCGGGGCCGAGCACGGTGACCCCGGGAAGCTGCGGCGCGACGCGCGACAAGGCGCGAGCGGTCAAATCACAGGTTTTCGCATCGGCGGCGCTGACGATCACGGCGGCGAGCCGGCCGAAAGGCGGCAGCCCGGCTTGGCGCCGCGCCAACGTTTCGGCTTCGAGAAAGCGGTCGCGGTCGCCGGCGGCAAGCGCCTTCATCACCGGCTGGTCGGGCATGCAGGTCTGGATCAGCACCCGGCCCTTGTGGTCTTCCCGACCGGCACGGCCGCCGACCTGCTGCAAGAGCTGATAGGTTCGCTCCGCTGCGCGCAGGTCGCCGCCGGCGAGCCCGAGATCGGCGTCGACGACGCCGACCAGGGTCAGCATCGGAAAGTGGTGGCCTTTGGCGACGATCTGGGTGCCGATCAGCACGTCACAGCGGCGCTCGGTCATCGCACGGGCGAGTTCCGCGGCGGCACGCGGCCCGGTCAGCAGATCACTGACCATCAGCGCCGCCCGGGCCGCCGGAAAACGCTCGGTCACCTCCTCCAGCAACCGCTCGACCCCCGGACCGCACGGCACGAGGGCTCCCGCGGTGAGGCATTCCGGGCAGCAGGAGGGCACCGCCTCGGTATGACCGCAGTGATGGCACACGAGCAGTCCGATGAAGCGATGCTCGACCAGCCAGGCGGTGCAGCTCGGGCATTGGAAGCGGTGACCGCAGGCACGGCACAGGGTCAACGGTGCGTAGCCGCGCCGATTAAGAAACAAGAGCGCCTGCTCGCCCGCTTCGAAAGTCGCGGCGAGCTCCTCGACCAGCGGCCACGCAAGAAAGCGCCCCCGCTCGATTCGCTCGCGGCGCAAATCGACGAGCCTTACCGAGGGCAGCTCGGCCCCGGCATGCCGGCGCGGCAGCCCGACGCGCTGATAACGCCCGCGGGCGATGTTGACGACAGTTTCGAGCGAAGGGGTCGCGGAGGCCAGAATGATCGGGACACCGGCCAAAGAGGCGCGAAGTACCGCCATGTCGCGCGCCTGATAGCACACGCCATCCTCCTGCTTATAGGAGGGGTCGTGCTCCTCGTCGACGATGATGAGCCCCAGCTCGGGAAACGGCAGGAACAGCGCGGATCGGGCGCCGACGACGACCCGCGCCTGGCCGCCGGCGATTGCGCGCCAAGCGTCGCGGCGCTCGGCCTGCGTGATTTCGGAATGCCATTGGGCGGGGAGGACGCCGAACCGCTCGCGGAACCGCTCGAGCCACTGCGCGCCGAGGGCGATTTCCGGTAACAGCACGAGGACCTGTCGCCTGGCTGCGAGTGCCGCGGCAAGCGCTGCAAAATAGGTCTCGGTTTTACCGGACCCGGTCACTCCGTCGAGGACGGTCACGCCGAAGCCTCCGGCCTCGACAGCGCCGACAAGCCGTCTTGCCGCCGCTGCTTGGTCTGACGAGAGGCCCGCACCGGCACGCAGCCAGTCAGGCGATGCCGGACGAGGCGGTTCGGCCGCCACGAAGCGTTCCTCGACAAACCCGCCGGAAAGAAGGTCGCGAACGACACCGGTGGTGCATCCGGCCAGCCGCGCAAGCTCGGCGGGCGGCAGCGGCGAGCCGTCGCGCAGCTCTTCGAGCACCCGCCGCCGGGCCTGTGTCAAAATTTTTCCCGGCACGGATTCGCCAAGCGCCGCGAGCCCGGCCGGGGTAAGGGCGCAGAGCCGCCGCGGTCGCGGCGGTTTCAGCGCGTCGGCCACGCTCATCGTCATGCGCAGCACCGAGCCAGCCGGCGCCATCGTGTACGCAGCAACGCGCTCGACGAAGCGGCGCAGTTCGGAACGCAGCTTCGGCACGGGCAAGGCCTCGAATGCCGGCCTCAGCCGCTCGACCGGAAGTTCTTTACCGGCTTCTTCCCACACAACCCCGACCAAACTGCGTTGCCCGAGCGGCACCCGCACGAAGCTACCGGGCTCAGGGAGCGAAGCTCCCTCGGGGGCGAGGTAGTTGAGCGGCTCGGGCAGCGGCAACGGCAGGAGAACGCGAATGCAGGCTCGAGCAGCGGGGCTTTCCGGCCGTTTACGTTCAATGCCGGTCTGTTCCGCGGGATCGGGGGAACTGGCGTGATGGTCACGCATCGGCTAAACTTGCTCCTCGGACAGCGTGGGGCAAGCATCCCCTGCGGGCTCGGTATCACGCTGTTCCAAGGTTAGGGATTTTGCTCGGCTTGCCGATGATCGCGTATCGCTGTGTCGTCGCATTGCTTTACGGACCGCGCTTCGCCGCGGCGCCGTGGGAATAGCCGTGGCGGACCGTCCGCAGGACCAGCCGAAGCCGGTGCGCGGTGGCCTTCCCGCGTCCGTGCGGCCGATGGAAATCGGTGCGCGCGACGTCCTCGCCTATATGCGCGACCATCCGGATTTCCTGAACCGTCACCCGGAGGCGCTGCGCCTGTTGCGCGCGCCAGCTCGCGGAACCGGCGACGGAGTGCTCGATTTCCAGCACTTCTTGCTCGAGCGCCTGCGCCATGAGCTCCTACAGCTGCAGGACGAACAGCAAAACCTGATCGCGACGAGCCGCGGCAATCTTGCAAGCCAGTCGCGAGTCCACAAGGCAGCGCTGGCGTTGCTGCGCGCTCCGAGTTTCGAGCACCTGTTGCAGATCGTCACGACGGATCTCTCGGTGCTGCTCGATGTCGATGTCGTGACTCTTGGTGTCGAGAGTTCGGCTTCGCGCGTGCCGCGTCTGCCGGTGCACGGCATCCATCTATTGCGGGCAGGCACCGTCGACAAGCTGCTCGGCCCCACCCGCGACGCGCTGTTGTGCGCCGACGTTCAAGGCGATCCGGTGCTGTACGGCGAGGCTGCGGGCCTCGTGCGCTCGCAGGTTTTGCTGCGGCTCTCTTTCAGCCGATCGGCCCCCGTCGGGCTGATGTGCATCGGCACCCGTTCACCCAACACCTTTCAGCCGGGCCTCGGCACCGAGCTGTTGACGTTCCTGGCCCGTATCCTCGAGATCACTATCGCGCAGTGGCTCGATCGCGGCCGGTGAAAAAACAAGGCTCGGGGTTTGCGTCATTACCCGAGCCGGTGCCGCTTGCCCGGTTTGCGGTCGCCGACGATTTGCGGGCGGC
>JAFMSA010000092.1:9255-10562 GCA_017353855.1 Alphaproteobacteria bacterium | reverse complement strand
AATCGGCGAGCGAGCTTCGTGAAGGTTTCATGCGCGACGGCCGCAATTCTCCGCTGAACGTCCACAGCGATCAGAGTCCGCTGGCAGCGTTCTACAATGCCGGGATTTGGCTGTTCGAGTACGGTGCGCCGCCAACGCGGACGACCTTACGCTACTACTGGCAACAGCCGGATTCCGCGACGTTTTGCGGTGCCGCCTTTTTGGGTTTACTTGGGGAGGCCAAGCAACGCCGACTTCGCCGGGATCCACTGGTGGTTAGATCATGCTGCGAGCCCCGCCCCCGGGCGAGGTGATCGCGATCGGCATTTTGCGTGACCAGCAGGATATCCGTGCGACGGCAATTTCGAGGGGTTCACGATCACCAGTCTGTTGGATCGACGATTATCGTTTGAGTGTTGGCTTGAAACGTGGCCGGCCCCGGCGGCAAGGGTGCAAGCGAAGCGGTTAATCAGAATTAAGTCAACGCAGCCGGGTCGAGGCGTCCTGTGGCGCGCTCGTCGCGGAGGACCGTTTTGCGGATGGACGAGGAAGGTATATTGGCTGCTCTCATGCCGGAGCGACGCGATCTCGTCGACCTGAAGACCTTACCTTGGAGTACAAAGACACGCGTCGTAGGAAGCGTGGGCGACCGCATGCTCGTCGCGATCAATCGGTTCGTCGATGCGGTCAGTGCGTGGGTACCCTGCGCCCGATACGGGATCACGGCTCAGCGGCGCCGGCCGATGTCGCGCATCCGGGTCCGCCAAGCAGGATTGCATCGTCTTCGACGTCACCGAGCTGCCCGTTCACGAATGGGTGTAGTGGTCCGCCACGCTCCCGACCGCGCGGCTGCTCTCCCGGGTGTCGGCACGGGCGGACCGGCGAAATATTCGCGGCGCTCGTCCGCCGGGGTGACGATCGCGCGGCGCTGACCTAACCCATCAGTTAGCGCCGAGGGGCTCCCTTTAAACTTGGAGGGAGGGGAATCAGCGCATCGGTACGATGTTGATTTGGTAGGTTTTGGATAATAAAGTCCGATCGCCGGATGGCGATGCAGGATCGCCTGTAAAACCGAGACCGACAAACGGGAATTCCGATTCTCGGCGGTGTTTTGCACCTCAGGGACTGCGGACGTGTTCGGGTAACACCGAGAAACGGTAGCAAGGCGCAGTCTCGCTGGCGGTAGTTCATAGCGGCGGCTAAAACGATTTGGCCATCATACCGGTTAGCATGTCGGCTTTGCGGTTGAGGGCGGCAATCAGGCCGTCGATGCCGTCGGTCCTCAGGATTGCGGCGAATTCGGAGCGGCGGGTCGCCACCTCGCTGAT
>JAFMSA010000092.1:0-9245 GCA_017353855.1 Alphaproteobacteria bacterium | reverse complement strand
GATCGCGCCGTCGAGATAGATGTCGGAGATCAGCCAGCCCTCGCCGCTGCGGTGCATCAGGTAGTCCACCTTGACCGGGTCGCCATTGGCTTTGATGATCTGGCTCTTCACGATGACCCCGGCGCCGCTCGGCTGCTCGCCGGTGACCTGCAGTTGCTGCCCGGCATAGCCGTCAAAGCGGTCGGCATAGATCGCCGCGATGTAGCGCCCGAAGCTCTCGGTCACCTGCCGCCGCTGCGCCTCGCTCAGCGAGTTCCAGCTCGGGCCGACCGACAACCGCGCCATTGCCGGGATATCGAAACTCCTGCGAATGACCGGTTCGAGCTGCGTATAGCGGCCGCTCGGGCCGAGCGCACGGCCATTCTTCATTGTGCTGAGCAGCGCATCGTAAAGGCTCTTCACCGTGTCGCCGCCGCTCGCGGGCGCAGCGTGAACCGGGTAGGAGACCGTGGTCAGCCCGAGCACCACGGCAACTGCCGCTGCCCTCCAGACCGGCATTTTGGCTAGGATCGGACAGCTCATGGCTCACCTTCTCCCCGGCACTCTATATTGCTACGAGTTTAGTCGCCTCTAAATGTTCGCATCCCTGCGGCGTTCAAGCGCATGGCTGAGATGCGGCCGGATCATCGCGATGCCACGAACCATAGTCTTGAAATTTCGCGACGCGCACCTGCAGCTGTGGCCGGTCGCAACCATGCGAGAGGGGAATAAGCGGCGGAAAGAGGCTGACGAAGGCCAGCCCAGGAAAAGCGGCAAATCGACGAGGATTGCCGACCTGCCCCCCGCACGGCTAGATCGTGCACTGCTACCACCGGTCCGTCCGTTGCCGCCTCGCGCGAGGCACGGGAGGAGCTGCTGCGGGGAATGAACCGGAGCCGCCTCTACGACCTCCTCCGTCCAGGCGCCAGCGGCAGCTCGGCGAGAATTTTCCGTGCCATGCATCATGCCATGGTGGCGGCCGGAGTGACCGTCATGCTTGTCGATACCGTCGAGGCATGGCGGCAGGTCTACGGCGTGCTATTCGAAAACGTATTTCACTTAATATCCGCGTTTTTCGTCGCGGAGTTTGCGGTGCGATTGGTGGCCGCCCCCGGAGCCCCCGGCGCCGAGCTCCGCCCTGCCTGGCGCGCACGCCTCGCCTGGATCGTTTCGGCCGGCGGGCTTCTCGATTTTCTCGGGACTTTGCCGGGCCTGTTGAATCTTGTTTTCGAAACCAGGGATGCGATCCTGTTCGGCCTGATCTGGGTTTTCAAACTCGTCCGCTACGCGCCGGGCCTCCTCCGTCTGCGGCGGGCGATCGGCAACGCGCGCCAGGCGCTCCTCTCGGTGTTGCTCGGGTTTCTCGTTGTTCTTCTCGCAGCCTCCAGCCTCGAATATCTGATCGAGCGCGGTGCGCAACCGGACGCATTCGGATCAATCCCGGCTGCACTGTGGTGGGGTATTGTGACCATGACCAATGCCGGATATGGCGACACCGTGCCTCATACAATTCCGGGCCGAATGCTGGCCGGGGTCGTGATGGTCTGCGGCATCGTTACTCTCGCCCTTTCGGCCGGCATTCTCGCGACCGGCTTCGCTCAGGAGATGCGACGCCACGCCTTCCTTCGGACATGGAACATCGTTGCCGAAGTGCCTTTTTTTCAGACGATCGGAGCCTCGATCATTGCCGAGGTCGCACGGCTGTTGCGGCCGCGAGACTACCAGGCGGGCGCGGTTATCGTCCGCCGCGGCGAAGCCGGAGACTGTATGTATTTCATCGCCTCAGGCGAGGTTGAGATCGACGTCAAACCCGAACGTCTGCGGCTCGGAGCGGGGGAATTTTTCGGGGAGATTGCATTATTGACGGGCGCCCCGCGCATTGCGACCGTCGTCGCGACGCAGCCCTGCACGTTGCTGCGCCTCGACATAGTCGAATTTCGCGAACTGATGGGAAGGCACCCCGAGCTCGCCCGCGTGATCTACGATGCCGCCCACGAACGTCTCGGAGCGAGCAGCGACAAGCAATTGCGTCACCACGACGTGGCGCTAGATTTCGGACCCTCGCTCTGACACCTCCTGAATCCCGGCTCTACCGGACAGATCCCGGCGACGGCGAGGAACACTCCGTCTTCACTGCCGCTCGCTTCCGGGGTTTCCTAAAACCGCTGATCGGACTATCACGGTCAGGGTCTCACCGACCGGATAAAAAACAAGTAAGCGACCCCACGGCTAAAGCCGGGGCTTTCTCGGAAGCCCACGCTTACCAGCCTAAGTCGAAAGGAGACTGGAGACTACGTTGACCGGGAAGTTCAAGACCGACGTCCGAATGCCTCCTCAGTTCGGACCTCTCGAAGGACAGGCTGTAGACAACCCCGGGGGTGGGGGCGAAACGGGCTTGTCTCAAATGCTGCCCGGCAACATTGGCGAGAGGAGCAGGAACGCAGGTTCCTCGTCACTACTAGGCCCTTACGGGCAAACTCAGGAGTCCCCGTCTGTGCGACGGGGCTCCTCCCATGCCTGAAGGCAGGAGTACCGCCCCGGAGACATTTGATGAACCGACCCGGGTACATGACGGCAAATGAAAGGGCGGGCAGCCATGGATAACGCGGACAAAAAGGTCCACATAAACTTCTGGTACGTTATGGCCGCCGTGCTCGGCATGCTGCTCATTCAGGATCTTTATCTGGAGAGCACGAAACGGACGCCGATCCCCTACAGCCACTTTCAGAGCCTGCTGAACGAAGGCAGAGTCGCCAAGGTCGCGATTTCGCAGAATTTCATCAGCGGCGAGCTGAAGGAGGCGCAACCTGACGGGCTGAGGGACTTCGTTACAACGCGGGTCGACCCCGATCTCGCGCAAAGCCTCGACAAGCATGGCGTGGTGTACAGCGGGGTCGTCGAGAGCCATTGGCTGCGCGATCTCTTGTCTTGGATCTTGCCGGCGATGTTCTTTGTCGGGATCTGGATGTTCGCTATCCGACGCATGGGCCAAGGCGGGCTTGGCGGGCTGATGACGATCGGCAAGAGCCGCGCGAAGGTCTATGTGGAAAAGCAGACGAAAGTCACCTTTGCAGATGTAGCAGGGGTCGACGAAGCGAAGGACGAGCTGGCCGAGATCGTCAACTTCCTGAAGGACCCCATCCGCTATGGGCGCCTTGGCGGCCGTCCCCCGAAAGGGGTCCTGTTGGTCGGCCCGCCGGGCACGGGGAAGACGTTGCTCGCGCGTGCGGTAGCCGGGGAAGCGGGGGTGCCCTTCTTCTCGATCTCCGGTTCGGAATTTGTCGAAATGTTTGTCGGCGTCGGCGCGGCTAGGGTTCGTGACCTGTTCGAACAGGCGCGCCAGCATGCGCCCGCTATCATCTTTATCGACGAACTAGACGCGCTGGGTCGTGCCCGCGGGGCATATATCGGAGGCGGGCATGACGAGAAGGACCAAACGCTGAACCAGCTTCTTGCCGAACTCGACGGCTTTGATCCGTCGAGCGGGCTTGTGTTGCTGGGTGCGACGAACCGTCCCGAAGTTCTCGACCCTGCGCTATTGCGCGCCGGAAGGTTCGATCGACAGATCCTTGTCGACAAGCCGGACAGGAAGGGACGAGAACAGATCCTCGTGGTGCACCTGCGAAAGGTGGCGAAGCTCGGCGATGACGTGCTGCCCGAGCAGATTGCAGCCTTGACGCCCGGCTTCACGGGTGCGGACCTGGCGAATCTGGTGAACGAGGCTACTTTGCTCGCCACCAGGCGCAATGCTGACGTCGTCACAATGAACGACTTTACGGCCGCCATCGAACGCATCGTCGCCGGATTGGAGAAACGCAACCGGCTGCTCAATCCGCTCGAGCGGCGGGTCGTCGCTTATCACGAGCTCGGCCATGCGATGGTTTCTCTGGCCTTGCCGGGCACCGAGACAGTGCACAAGGTCTCGATCATCCCGCACGGTGTCGGCGCGCTCGGCTACACGATACAACGGCCAACCGAGGATCGCTATCTGATGACCCGCGCAGAGCTCCAGCACAAGATGGCGGGACTGCTCGGGGGCCGCGCGGCAGAACAATTGGTCTTCCAAGAAATATCGACCGGTGCCGCGGACGATCTTGCTCGTGCCACCGACATCGCGCGGGCCATGGTCTTACGCTATGGCATGAGCGCGGCGCTCGGCAATGTCGCCTACGATCGCGACCGCTCGCCCTTCCTTCAGACGAATGTGCCTGTGCCGCAGGAGCGCGCCTACAGCGAGGGGACCGCCGAGGCCGTGGACGGTGCGGTGCGCGGGCTCGTCGAGAGTGCATTCGAGACAGCCTCCGGCATCTTGCGGCAAAACCGCGCGTTGCTCGATCGCACCGCGGCAAGTCTGCTCGAAACCGAAACGTTAGATGAGACGGCTATTATACGACTAAAAGGCGAGATAGCCAGCCCTCCGACGCTGCCGGCCGCCGATACCGCACACGCAATAGTGACGGCGTCTTGAACTGCGCTAAGCCAAACCCGATGCCCGGCGGCAGTCGGGTCAGGCATGCCATCCCGCACCGGTTAGTCGGCAGGTTGTACGTGATCCCGGCAGAGTTGGGCATCGGCCCGCGAGCGGCACAAGGATTTCTCGCTGCCGGTATGTTGACCAATCAAATGCTCATTAATTAGGCAGGTCCCTTCGCCAATCCTTGCGTGTCCAAATAAGCAGCTTGCTTTGCGGCAAGCCTCCGCTTTGGGTGCGGGTTGGCAACCGCATTTCAGCGACAGGTACAACAACCCTGGTGGCGGGGCTTGGTTGCTGCGCGATCAACGGCGGCGCGCCGGAGCGAGGCTGCGCTCAGCTGTATCAATCCCGTCAACAGCCCTCCGCTATAGTACACGTTCCAGGGTAGAGCGGGTCGCCTCGGCCAGGTCGCCGCGGACTCGGAGTGGATTTCTCGAGATTACAACGACGATGTCGAAAAATAACCTCGGTGCTCGACGCGACACTGGTCATAAGATTGCCGGCGCGTGTCAATTCAGCGGCAATCGCCCGAACCTGGTTTACCGCCGGCCATGTGCACTACAACGGCGACAGACAATCGCAGCCATTCGACCGTTGAAATTGCGCCTGGACTACGCAACCGCGTTAGTGCTGCACGACCGTTTCTAGTTGTACAGCGACGGCGAGGAAAGCATCGCCGACATCCTGCGCGAATGCTCCGCCCCTGATGACACCGCCTCCGCAGTGGTTAGCGCCGCGCTTCGATCGGGCAGTACGGATAATTCCACCGCCTTGGTTCCGGGCATAGGAAGGCTGCCGGCGGCGGGTTCATGAGGTTTTGAGTCGGCGCCCGCGCGGCCGCGTCATCGATCGCCGGACCTGCCTGTATACGGTCGGACCGGCGTCATTCACTGCGAAATCCAAGCTGATAAGCGTGATCCTCGAAAGCAGCGGATCATAAGACCCGATCGATCTGGCGGATACCCCCGGGCTCGAGGATTTTCAAGCCCGTGAGCGCCTCGGTGCCCCGGCCTATATGGCGCCGGGAACGTTCGAGGGCGAAACGTGGCAACGACGTGTTCCGCGCTGTTCACGACATGATCGAGTGCGCCGGCGTTGCGGGTCTGGCAGTGTGTGACGGCAGCCCTGGCACTGCGGACGTTGTTCCTGCTGCGAAGCAGCAGAGCCTGATCGGGCGGAGGAAGCAGGATTTTTGCTGCGTCCACACTCCTAATCCCTGCCTAAACTTTAATCAAAAGTTATGCTCTCAACCCGGGATCCCGCGCCATTCGGCGGTTTGCCTGGCGGCATTCTCGGCGGCCCGATTTACCAGGAGCCGCGCCGGCGCACGGACGGGCTCGTACGCGCGCGGCGCCGCCGGGTCGTTGGCACGATTCTTGGGTCCGGCGTGACACTCGGATCCGACCTGACGCCGGTGCCTGCAATCGGCCTCAGCCGGCTTTTCGTGCTTTTGGAGGTCGACGAGGATGGTAATGGGCATCCTGAAACGAATTCTATGCGCGGCGCCGGTCACGCTTATGTGGACCGTGACCGCGCTGGCGCAGCAGTCCCCGGAAACTGCCGCCGCGCCGGCGGCACCCCCGGCCTCCGCACTGAATACCGGAGACACTGCGTGGATGCTGACCTCCACGGCGCTGGTGCTGATGATGACCCTTCCGGGGCTGGCGCTATTCTACGGCGGTATGGTCCGGAAGATGAACGTGCTGGCGACCGTGATGCAGAGCTTTGTCGTCACCTGCCTCGTCACGGTCCTGTGGATGGTCATCGGCTACAGTTTTGCCTTCACCTCGGGATCGCCCTTCCTCGGGGGCACGAGCCGGTTCCTGCTCCACGGCATGACCCTAGATTCGGTAAATGAGCTGGCGAAGACGATCCCCGAATCGGTCTATATGTGCTTCCAGATGACTTTTGCGATCATAACTCCGGCGCTGATTTGCGGCGCCTTTGCCGATCGTATGAAATTTTCGGCCTTAATATGGTTCATCGGACTGTGGAGTGTGTGTGTTTACGCGCCGATAGCGCACTTTGTCTGGGGACCCGATGGGTTCCTCGCCGACGCGGGTGTGCTCGATTTTGCCGGTGGGACGGTGGTGCATATCAATTCGGGATTCGCCGGACTGACGGCGGCGCTGGTCATCGGGCGCCGCCGCGGGTATTCGGTCGAACCGATGCCGCCGCACAATCTCGTACTCAGCGTCTTAGGTGCCTCGCTATTATGGGTCGGCTGGTTCGGGTTCAACGCCGGCTCCGCGACGGCGGCCAATGGCAATGCCGGCATGGCGATGGCCGTCACCCAGATTGCCACGGCGACGGCGGCTCTCGCGTGGATGTTCGCCGAGTGGATCGTCAAAGGAAAGCCGAGCGTTCTGGGAATCATATCGGGTGCCGTTGCCGGGCTCGTCGCAATCACACCGGCATCAGGATTTGTTGATCCGAGCGGCGCCTTGATCATCGGAATTGCAGCCGGCGTGATATGCTATTGGGCGACCACCGGGCTCAAACATGCGTTCAGGTATGATGACAGTCTCGACGCATTCGGAGTGCACGGCATCGGCGGAACTGTCGGGGCGATCTTGACCGGCGTGCTTGCCGTCGCCTGGGTCGGCGGCGAGGGCAAGAGCGGACTAATCGACGGCAACCCGCATCAAGTGATTGTGCAGCTCTACGGGGTCGCTGTCACGATCGTGTACGACGTGATCGCGTCGCTGATCTTGCTCAAGCTGGTCGACCTGACCGTAGGGCTTCGCGTCGACGTCGAGGTCGAACGTGACGGGCTGGATCTCGCTCTTCACGGCGAAGTCGTGCAATAAACTGCCGCCTCTGGCGGACAGTTTTGGTCCGGCCGGACCCGGCCCATCCTCGCCGCGGCGTTCGGCGCCGATGCTGGGCGAGAGCCGCCAGTTACCGGAACCTACCGGGGAACGCAGCAGGCAACCCGCGTTCCTCCACAGGTAGGATCATCCGCCTGATCCAAAAATGGCTAAAGGCGGGTGTGATGGAAGGGGACCAGTGGATCGAGACAACGGAGGGCACGCCCCAGCGGGCGGTGGTACCTTCACTAGGTCTACGATCTTTGGGTGCAGCAGTGGCGCAAACGCCATGCGACCAGACGCCCGGTGCGGCGCATCTCTTCAAATTGAAGAAGGCCCACCGCAGGCAGTCGATGCCAACATGATGCAGGAGCGCCGTGAGGCGTTCCTTCTTGTTCCTGGTAATGGCCTCGCGCCGCCTCCGGCGCCACCTCACTATGCCGCTCTTGCGCTCTTGCGCTTTTGCACCTGGCCAACCGCCGGAGCACTGGCGGCAGGAAGCAGTAGGACGGGAGGGTCCGGGGACCGTCCGCGAAAAGAGCGGGTGAGACGATCTGGAACGATGCACACCCGAGGATATTCTCTCTGTCGGGCGACACGCTAGGTGAGAGCCATGAAAAAGATCGAAGCCGTAATCAAGCCGTTCAAGCTCGACGAGGTAAAGAATGCGCTGCACGAGGTGGGCGTCACCGGAATGACCGTCAACGAAGTCAAAGGCTTCGGACGTCAGAAGGGGCATACGGAGGTCTACCGCGGGGCGGAGTATGTCATAGACTTTCTCCCGAAGATCAAGGTGGAGGTCGTGCTCGACGACGCCATTGTCGAAAGGGCCGTGCAGGCCATTCAGGATAGCGCGCGCACCGACAAGATCGGCGACGGCAAGATCTTCGTGCTACCGGTGGAACAGGCCATCCGCATCCGGACCGGCGAAACCGGACCCGATGCGGTCTAAGATGCTATGGGGCATGTTCCCTTCGGGTCCGGCCCCTCTTGTCCTTGAGCACCCCGTCACAGCGTTGTGAACCTCACGCTACGGCAGCGCTTCGCTCCTTTGACCCTTCCGCGCGCCCGGCGGACCTCCTTCCAGGCGGCGGGGCGGAGAATAGCCTCTCTGCCTGTTGCGGTCAGTGCTCCAGCAAGACCGCGCAGCGGTTGGCTGGCGGTCAAGGCCCGCAGCGCGGCCGGCCAAGCGCGCTTAATGACGAGATCGTACATGGAACCAGCCCATATTCGAAAAGTCGGTCACTGAACCGGCCGCGTCAGCTACGACGCAGAGCGTTTGCCGCAGCCGATTGGCGCCATTGGTTCATGAGGAACTGGGACGATCAGTCCGGTCCCATCTCTCGCGTTCGACCGAGCCGGCTCGCGCGTGGCTTTCGTCCCGGCTGCCAAGCGGCGCGCCGGAAGGCGGACAGTCGGGTGTGCTCTGCGGCGGCGGGACATTGCAGAGGGCGATTTTTCGAAGCGATCCACCAAACGCGCTTTGCGGTGCGAATCGGCTACTCCTTATGGACCGTTGCCGGAGCCCGATTGGTGAATTCTCCGGCAACGGCGATGCCTGCTGGGAACTGGGAGCACAATCAAACTTTTCGTCTCGCGGGCCGATACTCTGCCGCGGGCCCGACGCATCACGCTCAATGCCGCGCGCCCCCCTCTCGCTCCGCGGTGTCTGTGGTGGTACCGCGGCGCGTCACGACGAATACACGAAGCTTGAGGCGCTCGACCTTGGTGCCAATGATTGGGTCGGCAAGCCGTTCGGCATAGCGAGCCGATGACGCGGCGGCTTAAGGCGTTGCGACGTGCGTTTCAGGCTTTTGTCTGGGGCGACCTGTAGGTCGATCTCATGCGACGTCATGTCACCCCGAGCGGGCAGAAGGTTGCCGTCGAAAGCAGACCCTCGTTACACAGCCCTGTAACGTGCTCGTGCACCGCCACTTGTTATGCGAAGAGCGGGGTCCGGAGCAAGACGACCACGTGCAGGA
>JAFMSA010000571.1 GCA_017353855.1 Alphaproteobacteria bacterium | reverse complement strand
TTCGCCAAGCACGCCGCTGATTGCTGCGTGGCGGCGGTGCAGGCGGCGAGCGGCCGCGAGCGCCTGTTCGGTGGTGCCGAACACCATCGTAAAGACGATGCGGAAGGTACGGTGAAACCGCCCGATCGGGTCCGCCAAGGTCCGGGAATGCTGCGCGATTGCGGTGGCGACCCAGGGATGCGCAAGTTGCAGCAGCAAGGCCCGGCCCGCGCCGAGGAAAGTCGCCGCCTCTCGGTCGACGCGCCAGATGACCGAATGCGGCCCAAAGATGCCCGCCGGTCCGGCCCCGCGCTGGACCCACCTCAGCTCGTTCTCGAGATCGGCCTGCGTGATTATCGCGAACGGTTCGGCTCGCTTCACTGCGGCCGCTCCTTCCCGGCGGGTGGCGTGCGCTTTCGAAATCCTCGAGCGACGCATACTCCCTGTTCCAGACAGGGCGCCCGCCGACACGTGTCGGCAGGGTCATCGGTCGCGTTTGCGTCCCCGGTCTCTGCCGCCCGGCGCAGTGCTTCGAGCCGGCTCTCGGCGTCGAAATTGCGGCAGCCGGCCCGAATCAGGCGAACCGGTCTTGAGGACTCGGCCACTCCCAGAGCGGTGATTACGTCCCTCAGTTGCTGCTCGCCGGCATTGTCCGTCATGCCGAGCAAGGCCTCCATTTGTCGTCGTCTGCGCAATCCGCACCGGTCCCCGCATCCGGGGCACCGGGGTTGCGGCGTCGAATTCCCGCGCCTTTACGATAAAGTACCTGAGCCTTCCGAGCGCAATTGCCAAGGTTCGTGGTCTGCGTCACCTTCGCAGGCTTGCAGCGTACGGTTCTCCTCTAGGACGGCGTGTCGCGACGCCTCGCGTGCAGTCGCGAACGGCCCCCGCGAGCCGGCTGCGGATCGCATTGCGCTAGGAGGGCGGTCAGGGTCAACCGCGCGCGGACCGGGCCGGCGCCACAGCTTAGCCTCCGACAATGTCGTCCCCATTGCGGGGGATGCCGCTACGTGCGCTTGATTACTTGATCAGCTTGTCTCGCAGCGCCTGCCTGTTCCACGGGCATAAGGGGCAAGGCAGGGGAGCTCAGGCTGCCGTCCGATAAACTCGCCGGCATGCGAAAGCGACCGGGATCCTTGCGCAAGGCCATCTCAAAAGATGCGGTCCTCCTTGAAGCGGCGAATACTGTGGCGGAGCCGGCTTGCTAATGCATCATCAACACCGGCACCTCCGCACCGCGCAGGACATGTCGGGTGAAGCCGCCGAAGATCCATTGACGCAACCGGCTGTGCCCGTAAGCTCCCATGACCACGAGAGCGTCCTGTTCGGCCGCCGCGGCAAGCAAGGTGCCGGCAGCGCCCTGCGGGCCGGGCGGCAGGCGCCGCAGCGACACGTTGAAGCCGTGCCAGCGCAGAGAGGTCAGCAGCCGGGTTCCCTCTTCACTCAGACCTTGATCCTCGGCGACGGTGACGATCAGGATCTGCTTGGCGGTCGAGAGAAGCGGCATCGCCGCACCGACAGCGCGCGCCGCTTCCGGCGTCTCCTTCCAGGCAATGACGATCGTTTCGGGAGGGGCGGCGAGGCCAGCCGCCGGTGATATCAAGACCGGACGGCCGCTGCCGAGCAGGGCCGTTTCTATCGTGTCGACTGATACCCCCGGATCGTCTGTCCGACGCCCGATAATGAGAAGATCGGCTGAGCGTCCCAGCTCCGCGACCCAGTAGGCTTCGTCGCCGGTTTGCCGGAGCCACTGCGCCGAGGGAGCCCCTTGTGCGATCGGAGCGTCCGCCAGCACCAACCGCTCACGCGCGCAGAACTCCCGGAAGGTCCGCGTGGCCGCCGCCTCCCGCCGGCCGGCTTCCTCCTCAATCCGATCGACCAGTCCGATGACGGTAGCGCCGCCTCCTGCGTCTGAAGCCATCGTCGCGGCTAGTGCCGCGGCATCGACGTGGACATGCAGGACCTCGAGATGCGCTGCGAATGCGCGCGCCAGCGTCAGCGCCGATCGGAATATGGCAATGTCCATATCGCTGCCGGTCGCTGGAACGAGAATTGTCTTGATCATCGGACCTCCTCCGGGTGATCGATAACCCTCCATTCGCCGCCGGCCCGCATTGGCTTTAATCAGCTTACGGCACGAAGCGGCCCGCGAGCGCCGGCGGGCAGATAGTGCGGCGGCTGCACCCGGGTCCAAGTGCCAGCGGTTTGCCGAATATTGCCGGGCGCGCGATGCGGTCGGCCGGGCGAATGCCTGGCCCGGGCAGCCGTGCCGTCAGCAGCAACGCAGGGACGGATCGTCATCCGGGTCGACTGGCGATGGTGCTCCTTAGAATGTGAACATCGTGCCTTCCGGTTGCAGGCCCATGAGAATTTGGCCGACGGTTTCGAAATGAGCTTGCCGGCCCTGATACTGCTGGATGACGGTGTGAATATCGCGCAACCGCCGCTCAAAGGGGTTGCTCTCGAAGATCGCCGTGGCGCCGGCGGCATG
Source organism: Alphaproteobacteria bacterium (assembly GCA_017353855.1). Classification (GTDB taxonomy): domain Bacteria; phylum Pseudomonadota; class Alphaproteobacteria; order ATCC43930; family CGMCC-115725; genus AP-15. The sequence goes on along the minus strand of JAFMSA010000571.1, from coordinate 1,146 downwards.
GTAGACGGTGTCCACGACGTCTCGCGCCTGATGGATCGCCCAGGTGGACGACAGCCGGATCGTCGTATTGTGCTCGGGGGTCAACTTCCTCGACTCAGCGACATCGAGCCAGATTTCCTCGAGCGATCGCAGCAAAAATGCTCGCGCCGCCCTCAGTCGGGCCTCGGATTGTGCGGCTTGTGACTGGACGACATTGTTGTCGCGCAGCGTGCGCCTGGCGCCGCGCGGAACTTTGTCGCGGGCGAGTTCGGCGAAGGCGTCCAAGGCGCCGCGGCCGATGCCGAGGGCGACCCCGGCAAACCCGCAAGAATACATATTACTGCTGCTGAACGCATAAAGCCGGCCGGGCTGCCACTGCTTCGAGGCGGCATCCCGTGCCACCGTGTACTCTTCAGGCACGAAGAGATCGCGAACCGTGTAGCTGTCGCTGCCGGTGCCCCGCAAACCGATAACGTGCCAGATATCCGTGAATTTGGCGCGCGACTTCGCAAACAGCAGGGTCCGGATGGCCTGGGCTCCATCCGGCCGCAAACGCGGTTTCCCGCCCTCGTCGAGGATGGCCACATGGGCCCCGAGCCAGCTCGCGTGATGGCTGCCGCTGGCAAAGCTCCAGGTCCCCGTCAGCCGGTAGCCGCCCGGAACGGCGCGCGCCTCCGCGGGGCCGGGCGGTCCCCAGGCGAGGATGCCCCGTTCGCCGCCAAAGATCTCCTGCGCCACCCGCGGCTCGAGAAAAGCCGCGGTCATCGTGCAGCCGTTCGCTTGCCCGAGACACCAGGCCGTGCTCGCGTCGTGTTTGGCGACCTCCTCGATCACCTGGACATAGATCGCGGGCGACAGCTCGGCGCCACCGAGCGATCGCGGAAGCAGCAGGCGAAACAGCCCGCGTTCGACCAACGCCTCGACAACGGGCTCGGGAAGTTCGCGGCGGCGCTCGATTTCCGCCGCGCTCGCCCCGAGCGCGGGCCCAAGCTCCCGCGCACTCTCGATGTAATTCACGGCCGGCGTCTCGCCGCCCTGCGTGTCGGAAAACCTCAAATTCATCGTTGACCGGCTCGACCTTTGCCCTCGCCGGCGCGCGCGAAGATCTTTTTGATATGCGGGCCACGGTTATCCGGAATTCTCACAATGCGATCTCCCTACAGCTCG
>JAFMSA010000570.1 GCA_017353855.1 Alphaproteobacteria bacterium | reverse complement strand
GATGGGGATGGTTCCGCGTCGCACACCCATCCCCGGCCGCCAGCACCCGCTTTTTACTCCGCAGCATGGGATAAGTCATCCATGCGGCCAGCTCCTCCGCTTCCTCCGGCTCGGAGCCGCTGGCGATTCCTTCAAGGGTCCGGTCGCCCGACTGGCCGCCGCAGCGCCGCGCCATCCGGCTTTCGTTGGCCCGTTGTTGGTGCGACGAGGGTTGTTGGCGAGGAAGCCGCAGTGACTGATGCGGTGTCTGCCGTTTTATCGTTCGCAGTGGTCCGTCGAAGCTCAGTAGGCGGCTAATTTGTCGTAGCTAATTCAGTACGACCAGTAATGTAAAGTCCGCAGTGGTTCGCCACATTCCGGCAACCATCTCTGGGTCGGCTCGCGGGTCGTCCGCTGGGTTGCACCAGCTCTGCAACTGCAAGTCACTGGAGAATTTTGAGCATGTCACGCACCTACCGTCGTCTCACCGCAGCGCGGGTCGCCAAGCTCGCGCAGCAGCGCACTCCCGGCATGTATCCCGACGGCGACGGCCTCTATCTCGCGATCTCGAAGGCCGGGTTGCAAGCTGGAGCTTCCGGTTCATGATCGCTGGCCGCGCCCGCGAGATGGGGCTCGGGCCGCTGCGCGACGTCAATCTCACGCAGGCCCGCGAGATCGCCTACAAGGCACGGCAATTGAAGCACCAGGGCACCGAACCAGTCGAAGCGCGGCGCGCCAAGCAAGAGAGTACGGCCGTCAGCAAGGCCAAGGCGATGACGTTCGAGCGATGCGCCAAGACCTATATCGCCGCGCATCGGGCGGGCTGGAAGAACCCCAAGCACGCCCGCCAATGGGTGCAAAAACTCGAAACTTATGTGCATCCGGGTGCGACGCATTGCCGGTCGACGCCATCGATGTCGGCCTCGTGCTGCGGGTCCTCGAACCCATCCGGCACGCCGAGCCGGAAACCGGCAGCCGGGTGCGCCGGCGCGTCGAGGCGACCCTCGATTGAGCAAGGCGCGCGGCCACCGGCAGAGTGAGAACTTGGCCCGTTGGAAGGGAGACCTCGAAAACCTGCCGACGGCGTGCCGCAAGGTCCGCGCCATCGTGCATCACGCCGCGCTGCCGTATCGCGAGCTTGGCGCGTTCGTGGCCGAGCGGCGTCGGCACGACGATCCCAGTGCGCGCGCCCTCGAACTCGCGATCTTGACTGTGCGCCCCGGCGAGGTCTTGCACGCACGCTGGGATGAGTTCGATCTCGCCGAGCGGTTGTGGATTGTTCCGCCAGAGCGCATGAAGGCCGGCAAGGAACACCGTGTGCCGCTCAGCGATGCGGCGCTCGCGGTGCTGGGGAAGCAGGCCGCCATCCGAAGCAACGATTACGTGTTCGCCGGTGCCTACGGCGCCGACCACGTCGGGCGCGAACCTGCTGATGCAGGTGCTGCGGCGTCTCGGGCGCGCTGGCCTGACTGCGCACGGGTTCAGATCGACGTTCTCCGACTGGTGGACCGGGCCGCGAGGTCCGCGAGATGGCACTGACGCAGAAGGTCAGCAACGCGGTCGAGGCCGCCTACCGGCGCAGCGATCTGTTCGAGAAGCGGCGGCAGATGATGGATGCCTGGGCGCGCTATTGCGCGGATGACGACGCAGTCGTCCGCTTCCCGGCTCGGCAATCGGCGTAATCTGCGATAAACCCGCTGGATGCCCAGGACGGCTCTCACGCAATTTGCCGCCGAGCGGGTCCGTCCCGCAGACCGCACCCTGATATATTGGGACGCGTCCGTTATACGGCTTCGGGCTGCGGGTCAGCTCCTGGGGCGAAAGACGCTCATCGCGCAATACCGCGTCAAAGGCGGCAAAGAGGTGGTCGAGACTTTGGGCGTGCTGCCTGTCCTTACCGTCGACGAAGCGCTGAACCGCGCCCGCCAATCGCTGGATCTGGCGTGGCGCGGCATTCATCCCGTCAAAGAGCGTGAGCGAGCTGCCGCAGCGAAAGCCGACAGGAAGACCCAACGGGTCGCCGCGCCGATGCGGTTTCTGCGGCGTCTTGGGCTCAGCGCGGAGGAACTTATTGTTGAACGGCCTTGCCTGAGCCTCATTGCAACCCTTCACGAAATCGGGGGTGCAGACGCAACGTCCGAATTTTCCCACTTGGTTCGATCCCGTAACCCTTGGGGAAGAGCGCTCGGCTCGGCTGCCATCGCGGAACCGATGGTTGCCGGGTGTACTCGCTACGTATGGGTTGTTCCCTTAAAGCAGCCACCCCAAGAGCGGCAGCAAGAGCGAGAGGTGTGAAAATGGATTTACCATCGCGTCCCTCCCACGGGAACGGTGGCGGGCTTATGGCATGCACGAGGGCAGCTGCTCTACCGCATACGGATCGCGCGTCACGCGACGCCCGGAAAATAATGCTGGAATGCCGTGAGACCGGCGCGGCCGCCTGCCTGATGAAGATTGGCGGGACTATGCAGGCCTGCGTCGCCCACAAGAAACAGGTCAACGAGTACAGTCTCCCGTGTCTTTCGGTGCTGGGGGTGCGTGTGCTTGCCCGAGGGGTGGGAACCGACGGTAACCGAGCAGAAGCAAAGCATTACTGGCAATGCGTCTTAATCGGCGACCGGTGATCAGGGGTGATCGCCGGTCCCCCTCACCTTCCATTGGCTTGCGAGCCGCGAGGCCGAAGGGTTGCCAGCCTCCGCCCGCCGTCGGCTGTTGGATTTTCGCGGCACCTTCCGAACTGGCCGCCCCGGCCCATGGCTGGACAGGCCGCGAGAGGGTGACGGCCGCGCTAGGCAACGCGGCGACTTCCAGCGGCTTCGCCGGCCCAAGATGCGCACGACCTTGCGGCGGCTGTCACATTTTCGTAACATTGAGGTCGAGGCGTGCGCCGGCGATCATCCGCACTCGCCAAAGCAACTACCAGCAAAGAGAACAGTGTGGCTAAGCGGCGAAAAATCGAGGTCTTTATAGCCGGTTGCCCGGTTTGAACCGAGGCTGTGGAACTCGTGAAGTTCCTGGCAGGCACCGAGCACGATATCGAAATTCGCGACATGAACGACCCGGACGTCATCGTGGCGGCCAGTGGTTACGGCGTCCGCCGCCTGCCGGCCGTGGTCATCGACGGTAAACTCGCCGACCGCGGCGCGGGGCGTGGTCCCGACGAAGACACCCTGACCGAGGCGATCTTGACCGGCAGAGGCTTCACACCGACTTCGGCCGAAGATCGCCTTCGCGCGCGAAGGCGAACGATCCATTAACCTCATCGCCCGGCAGCGGCGAGGCCAGCCGTACTCCCGGGGGCCGAAAATACCGAGCCGGTCCGCCGGAAACATTCACCTGCCACGGTGCTGACCCGCGGCGTACCGGCCTGCTATCTGATCCCGCGGCTGACGGGGGACCTGCCGCACGGCCGCCGTCAGTGATGGCTGGGAAATGGTCAATGCGGCAGTCCGCGGGTTGACCAATGATCATTACGCTCCGGTGCCTCACAAAGGGACAGTTGGCGCCCGACGCGAGCCTCGCCGACTTGCCGAAGCCTGTTGGATGTGCTCGAAGCCGAGATCGAGCGCGCCGACCGGATGACATTGACCGTCATCGAGACGCTTCACGATGACCGACAGGCCTTGCTCAAATCCGACAGCG
>JAFMSA010000569.1 GCA_017353855.1 Alphaproteobacteria bacterium | reverse complement strand
TTTTTTGGCGTTCGACACGCTCGATCAGGCGTTTGCTCCTGGCAATCGCCCAGTTGCTCGTGAGGATTGTTTCTTCCATTTCGACAACAATCTGCTGATGCGCGTGCGACAATTCAGCAAAGCTCACCGGTTGAAACCTTTGCGCGCCGCCAATTTTTCGTTCGTCTTGCCACAATTCGAAAGAGTCGCAGCTATCCGAGCACGCATCGCACAGCACTTTGGCTATGCGAATTCCATCGATATCGTTATCGGCCTCGAAATCCTCTCGGGCCCGAATGCGGTCAGCGGCCAAGAAGTACATTCGATAGACAGCCATCGACTCTGCCTCAATATCCGTATCATCCACGACATTACACTGCTTTTGCTGTTCCCTTCATTAAAAAGTCGTCATTATTATTATCACAGTGATACATGTCATTAGAGTGATTTTATTACGATAAGGAGACATTACTAAAATAAGCAGCAGTGTGGGTATACGGCGCCTCCCGCGCTACCGGGGTCAAGCACCCCTTGACAGCAAAATGAGTAATTGACCAGGAACAAGCCTGCGGCGTAATTTCCGTAATCGGATGGAAGTGAGTTGGGAACATGGCCGATCTCAAGAGACCCGACCGGTTGCAGATCATGCTGAACCCTGAGGAAATCACCGCATTGGATGATTGGCGGTTTGCTCATCGCATGCCAAGCCGCGCAGCGGCGATCCGCGAACTCCTGAAACGCGGGCTCGCGGCCGAAGGCATTGACTTAGTGACTGACGGCAAGCACTCCGCGAGCTTCGGTGTATTGCAAGAGGTCCGGATAAAGGATGAGAGGAACGGCCAAAAAAGGCGGGGATCGCGCCCCGGCGATCGCGAGGAATAACCGACGGTCGCTGCCGTCGCGACGCGTGGGTCGCCTCTCGGCGTCCTTACGAGCAAACAGCGGGCGGAGGTGGCTGTTGTCCCGACTGGTGGCGGTGGCACATCACTGACCGTTCGTCGCGCGCAACCGCGTCGAACCAGGTCTGAACGTTAAGGCCGGCTCTCTACCCAAATCGCCCCGGTGAACAATTTAACGGTTGCGCACCGCTGATCACGATCTTGGTCAGTGAACCCGCCTCCAGCGTCAGGCTTTGCTATTCCCAAAGTCCAGATGATCTCCGTGCCATCGGATTGCGACACGGTCAATAATTAACAAAAAAGGCGCAGAAACGCTAACGTCCGTAGCGCCGGACACGGAGATCGGCTTGCTCCTTGTGTCCCCAGAAGCGCTCGATTTCGCACAGACGGCTGCAGTATTCGCCGATCATTGCGCTCGCTTCGGGGGTCTTCACCTCCTGGTAAGTACAGGTCTTGAGGAACTTGCCGACCCAGAGGCCGCCGGTGTAACGCGCCGCACCTTTTGTGGGCAGCGTGTGGTTGGTGCCGATCACCTTGTCGCCGTACGAGACATTGGTTTCGGGGCCAAGGAACAGCGCACCGTAATTCTTCAGGCGCTCGAGACAGCGACGCGGGTCGCCTGTGAGCACCTCGACATGCTCGGCCGCAATACGATCGGCCTCGGCGACCATCTCGTCTTCATCGGTACACAGGATAACCTCACCGTAATCGCGCCACGCGACCCCGGCGATGTCTGCAGTGCGCAATAGCGTCAATTGCCGGTCGACCTCGGCAATTGTCGCCTGCGCGAGCCTCTGCGACGTCGTCAATAGGATCGCCGGCGAGGTCGGGCCGTGCTCGGCCTGGCCCAGAAGGTCGGTCGCGCACATCTCGGGGTCGGCGGTCTCGTCGGCAAGGACGAGGATCTCGGTCGGCCCGGCGAACAGGTCGATGCCGACGCGGCCGTAGAGCTGGCGCTTCGCCTCAGCGACATAGGCGTTACCGGGGCCAACCAGCATGTCGACTGACTGGAAAGTCGCGGTGCCGAGCGCCATCGCCGCCACCGCCTGCACGCCGCCCAACACGTAAATCTCGTCGGCGCCGCCCAGCTGCATTGCGGCGATCGTCTCCGGATGCGGCCCGCCCCGGTTCGGCGGCGTACAGGCGGTAATGTGCCCCACGCCGGCGACGCGTGCGGTGACGATCGACATATGCGCCGAGGCGACCATCGGATAGCGGCCGCCCGGCACATAGCACCCGACCCGGCCGACCGGGATGTGCCGGTGACCGAGCACGACGCCCGGCAACGTCTCGACCTCGACATCGCGCATCGAGGCGCGCTGGATTTCGGCAAAATGCCGGATCTGAGCTTGCGCAAATTTGATGTCCTCGATGGTTCGCGGCGCGACCTCGGCGACGAGCGCTGCGATTTCGTCCACGCTCAGCCGAAAACTCGCCGGCGACCATTTGTCGAAACGCTCCGACAGTTCGCGCACCGCTGTATCGCCGCGCGCGGCGACGTCGCCGATGATCGCCTCGACCGTGCGCCGAACCTTCGCGTCCGCTTCTTCATGCCGGCTGGCGAGCGCCGCCTTTTTGATGTGCTGGGGCATCTTTGTCCTCCTACCAAGCGGTCCAGCCGCCGTCGACAAGCAGGCTCGACCCGGTGACGAGCGCGGCCCCGGGCGAGGCCAGAAAGACGACCGCCGCCGCGACCTCCGCCGCCGTGCCGACCCGCCCGAGCGGGATGCGTTCGAGGATCCATCTGCGCGTCCCGGCGTCGTCCAGAAACGGCTTCGCCAACGGCGTCTCGATGAAGGTCGGGGCGATCGAGACGACGCGCACGCCCTTGGGTGCGAGCTCAACCGCCATCGCCTTGGTCAGCCCTTCGAGCGCGTGCTTTGTCATCACATAGACGGTGCGGTCTCGCTCCGAGCCGACATGCCCCATCTGCGAGGACATGTTGATGATGACGCCACCGCCTCCGGCTGCCATCAGCCGCGCGGCCGCCTGCGCGACAATAAACGCCGCCCTCACATTGAGCCCGAGCAGCAGGTCGAGGGTCGGCTCGTCGACTTCGAGAAAGGGTTGCGGCCGGTTGATGCCGGCATTGTTGACGAGGATGTCGAGCCGGTCGAGGCTGGCAAAAGCCTCGCGCACCGCATCCGAGCGGGTGACGTCGAGGGGTAGCGCTCGCGCCTTGCCGCCCTCCGATACGATGTGATGCGCGAGGTCGTCGAGCTCACTTGTTGTCCGGCTGACCAGCACCAGTTCGGCGCCGGCGGCGGCGAGCGCCCGTGCCACGGCACGCCCGATGCCGCGCCCGGCACCGGTTACCAGCGCTCTGCTGCCGTCAAGGCGAAAGACGTCAACCGCCGATCGCGCCGGCATAACGTTCCAGTAAGCGCCAGCTCGGCCCCGCCTTTTCCCGCCAGCGGGCGTAAAAGCCGCCGAGCCCGGCGCGGAAGCTTTCGGTGTCTGCCATATTGACGGTCATGCCGCGGCGCGCGAGCTCTTCGGCGCCCGCGGCATTGACCTGTTCGATGTCCTCGCGCTGCAGCAGTGCAAATTTCTCGGCATTGCGCTCGACGACCGCCTGTATTTCGCGCGGCAGGGCGCCCCAGCAGGCGGCATTCGCAAGGAGCGTGAACCCCGACCACCAGTGGGCCGTCAGGCTCAGATACTGCTGCACCTCGTAGAGCCGCAACGACAATACGACGCCGAGCGGGTCGCTCTGTCCGTCGAAATTGCGCGCCTTAAGCGCGTC
>JAFMSA010000568.1 GCA_017353855.1 Alphaproteobacteria bacterium | reverse complement strand
CGCGCTTTGCCCTGACTTGCCGCGAGCTGATTGTCGGCGCCCGTCCGGATTTGCGCGACCGCTTGTCGAATTTCGCGATCGATTGGCAGTTTGTCGACACGCTGCCTGCCGAACCCGACCGCTGCAGCGCTACACGCTTTGCTGCAGACAGCGCCGAGATCGCATTTCTGCAGTACACGTCCGGCTCGACCTCCGCCCCGAAAGGGGTGATCGTCGATCACCGCAACCTGTTGAAAAATTTGGAGATGATTCGTATTGCCTTCGGCAATACGGCGCGGTCGACCCATGTCAGCTGGGTGCCGCACTACCATGACATGGGCCTGATCCTCAACATCCTCCAGTCGATCTATGTCGGTGCGGCGTGCGTCTTGATGGCGCCGGTCAGCTTTATGCAGCGCCCTCTGAGCTGGCTGCGAGCGATCCACGAATTTCGGGCGGAGGTCGCCGGTGGCCCCAATTTCGCATTCGACCTCTGTGTCGACCGCCATCGATCCGAGTATATGGAGGGTATCGATCTCTCATGCTGGAAGCTCGCCTATAACGGCGCAGAGCCGGTCCGCGCGGACACGATCGATCGGTTCGTCTCAACATTTGCACCCTATGGGTTCGCCGCCAGTAGCGCCCATCCCGCCTACGGAATGGCCGAGGCGACACTGCTGATCTCTTCCGGGGAACGCGGGCACGGGGCGGTGACGCGGACCCTGAGCCGCCCCGCCCTGATGCGCCACCAGGCGGTTTCGCCGACCCGAGAGGAGGATGTTCACAGGATCGTCGGCTGCGGCAGGCCTATCGCCGGCGAACGCTTGGCCATCGTCGATCCGCAGACGCGGCGCCGGCTCGGGCTCTATATGATCGGCGAAGTCTGGGTTGCCGGACCCCATGTGACGCGGGGCTACTGGGGTAATCGCGAAGCGACTGCCTCAGTATTCCGGGCGGCGGTCGATGGTGACGGCGGCGACGCCTGCTGGTTGCGGACCGGCGACCTCGGATTCCTCGACGAGAATGACGAACTCTACATTACCGGCCGGATCAAGGACCTGATCATAATCCGCGGCGTCAACCATTATCCGCAGGACATCGAGAATACCGTGCAGGATTGCCATCCCGCGCTGCGGCGGAATTGCGGCGCCGCATTCAGCGTGCCCGGTCGCAGTGACGAGGAGCAGCTCGTGGTCGTGCAGGAGGTCGAGCGTACCTATCGCCGCCGCGTGGAAGCAGAGCCCATCATCGCCTCGATCCGCGAATCAATCGCCCGGGAGCATGAAATCAGCGCGCGGGAAATCGTGCTGATTCGCACCGGCACCTTGCCGCAGACGACCAGCGGCAAGATCCAGCGCGGCCTCACCAGGCAACTATTCCTCGCGGGCGCGCTGTCGGTCCTGCAGTGAGCAACCCCGGATAATCCCGGGCTTTCGGTAACGCGGAAGCCTGTGCCTACGCGCCTAATTAAGACTAAGCCGAAACGCCACTCGAGACTGCATTGACCGCGAAGTTCAGGAGCGTCCGTTCGAGCCCCTCCAAAGGGAGGCAGTGGACGGAACGGGCCTCTTTGAAATGCTGCCCGGCTCCACGATAAGCGGCATAAGGGGTTGGCTCCGAGACGAGCCAGGCTTCCTCTGCAGCGCAGCGGTTAACGTTAACCGTGAGGATCCCCGCGACGCCTGCAACAAAAAGAAGGACTCGCAGCCGGTGCGGTGCTTGCAATTGCAACGAGACAGCCGGATGTGCTGCGCCGCGTTCTGGCGCATGCCAGCCGCCCCAGACTGCGGTCGCCGCAGTGAACACCGCGCGCTGAAAGTCCTAAATGCGGGAGAGCGCGTGCCGGTACCTGTCCCAGGCGGCCGACAACCGTCTGGCGCCTTTTGCGATGCGGACGAGCGGATGACTTCGCGCACGCAGGACCTGCGCAATGTCGCTTTCCGGCGTTCGGGTGAGCAAGCAGAAATTGGCGCCGCGCAGAGCCTGGCCGCGTTCGACCAGCTCGAGCCGGGACCCTGGCAGCACACGGCAGATCCGCAAGCCCAAATTGTCGACTTCCTCGGCAAACCGGTCGGCACGGACGGTCTGGGTCAGAAATGCTTCGACGAATTCAAGAAAGATCCGGATATTTGGCGATCGCCGTATCGTTTCGTGCATGCCCCTGATGACAAAGGGCTCGTGTCCTTCGACGTCGATCTTGACAAGATCGACGGCGATGCCCTGGGGTAGCAGTTCGTCGATTGTGGTCATATCGAGTTCGACCGAGCGCTTGGATCGGTCCCGTTGCCCGGGATCGGTCATCGTTGCACCGCCGAGAAATTCCGGATCGTAGTGTAACCGACCCCGTCCTATGCGCTCGCCAACCAAGATGTTGACCGCGATCACATTCGGGTGGTGCGCCAGCCGGTTGGCATAGAGCGTTCTTTTCAGGAGGCCGAACGTGTGCGGATTTGCCTCGAACGAATAAAGACGCCCATGATCCTTGACGAACCTGGCGGCAGCCACAGTATAGAGACCAAAGTTGGCACCGATATCGAGGACCACCGAGTTCTTCCGCAAGAAGCTGCGAAATAGCGGGAGAAAATGCATCTCCATTTCCCATCCGAGAAGGTAGTCAATGGAGTCGATTGAATTCGTGTCGACACAGATGTATTCGCCGGAACTCAGTTTCACCAAGGCCCTGTCGACACCCGCATAAATCGGCTGCTGTGCCATCTATTTCCCGACTACGCTATTGCCTCACAAGCCCGACCCTCGCCGGGCGAACGTGCCCGCGAGGCAGCGCAAGCCGTTGTCGATGCGAGTAGGACGAGCTCCGCCATGATTTCGATCTGCGCTCGGGTGGTTCTCGCCCGGCTGAGGCTTTTGCGCGTATATTAGCTGACCTGGTCGAGCAAGGTGCGATATTGCCCAATCCCAAAAATCCGCGCTTGCTAACGCAGATTGCGCCGCTGACAGCGGCCGGGGCGATCCTACTGGGCTGCGCTTCATCGCCGCCCCGGTCGGATAACCCGTTTATCGGGAGGTGGGCTACGGCGGAGGATGCGAGCATCACTATTCGTCCGGACACGATCGTTCAACATCAACCCGACGGGCAGAGCACGGTGCTGAACCAAAGCGTCTGTCGGGGCTCGTTCCGCTTCTCGTATGGCACGAAATCTCGCCAGACGCTTGCCGAACTGATTTCCCGCCAGCCGGGGCTCCGCCAGAAGCTGTCCGACCTGCTGGTCGAGCCGAGCTACCCGGTGGCCGAACTCGATTGCGACCGCGGTGATCAGACCTATGTCCTTCTCGATGATCATCAGCTCGTGGCCATCTACCGCGATGGCGGGATCGGCGCGATCGACCGCTTGGCACGCCGTTGATTTGTGTTATCTTTCTGCGGCGAGGCGGATCTTGGTACATTTAACGAGGGCAGGATGGCGTCGTTTGGCTCTCTATCCTGCCCTGCTGAGCATGGGGGCGGGATTGCTCAGCTCGTGCACTGGCGAGCCGTTTCAGCCTGAGCCGCGGACCGCGGCACTTCACCTGCCTCCGCTGGAAACGCCGGCCTCACCTCAGCCCGTGCGGCGTCCGGCCCATAAACCCAGCCCGCCGCCCGCAACCGAAAGCGCGCCGGCGGCGATGCCCGGACAATCATTCGCGATG
>JAFMSA010000091.1 GCA_017353855.1 Alphaproteobacteria bacterium | reverse complement strand
GATCACGCTCTATGGCGACGGGAGCCAGACCCGCGCCTTCTGCTTTGTGGACGATCTGATCGACGGATTTGTCAAATTGATGGCGGCCGAGGACGACATCACCGGCCCCATCAACCTCGGCAACCCGGTCGAGACTTCGGTGGCCGAGCTCGCCGAGCTGGTCATCGACATGACCGGGTCATCCTCCGTCATCACTCGCCGCCCGCTACCGGTCGACGACCCGGTGCAGCGCTGCCCCGACATCACCCAGGCCCGCGCCGTGCTCGGATGGCAACCCGTCACCGACCTCAAAACAGGCCTCGCCCGCACGATCGAGTATTTCGACACGCTGCTCGCCAAAGGCGGGGTACTTCCCGGCGCAGCCGCCCCGGCGGCCGCCTGAAATGCCGGCTTTACGGGCTGAAATGTTCGGCAAGGTTGTCCAGCCGGATTTCGTAGGGTTCGCAACGGCCGTTCCAGGCAATGATCTCCCCCGGTGAGCCGCGCAGCGATTTTTCGGTCAGGGGAATGTAGGGCGTCGCGCAGCTTTGGTAGGCGAGCACCGCATTCACTTGCGGGTCGTATCTGTTGAATTCGAGAAATTCCGGCGGGATGTTGCCGGTCGCTCGCAGCGCGCTGGTACCAAAACTGTCATCGACCGGGATATAAGACGTGCAGCCGCCGAGAAGAGCTGCCGCAAGTGCGAGACAACAGAACAGCCTCATGCCAGGATCGACCGTCGGTTGAAAAGTGCAGTCTGCCCTGTCGACGCGGCCGGCGCAACCGCCTCCGATTGGGTTAACGGGACCGCGGGGTTCTGGCGCGTTGGTGGCTCGCTTTCGGCCCGCGCGCCTGACCCGCGGCCCGACGGCCGCTGTCCGGCACGCCGGCGGCGCGCAATGCGCGCTCTTGACGAGCGGCGAGCACAGCCTCGTCGAAGCCGTCTGTCAGCTCGTGGAAGAGCCGGTACCAGTTGATCTCGGCCTTGAGGTGCAAGAACACCGAGCCGAGCCCGATCGCGGCGCGGTCCATGAAAACGAATTCGCGCGGCGGCCGGACCCCCCCGAGTCGCCGGATATCCCGGTGCACGCTGTCCGCGACGCTGGCTCCGTAAACGCCGCTCACTTTTTCCTGGATCAACCGCGCGCGATCGTCGAGCAACGGGCCGTAGACGAATGACGCCCAGCGGTTCAGCACATCGATCATCTCGCGCGACAGATTGTCAAAGCCCCAGCTCTCATAAGCATGGACCGCGAGGTCCCGATCTCCGCGCTGGAGGGCATAGTAAAGGTCAATGACGCCGCGTACGAATGACGCGCGGAAGACGCGGATGCAGCCGAAATCGAGGAGATTGACGGCCCGGTCGGCGGTGACCGTGTAATTGCCGAGATGCGGGTCGCCGTGAATGACACCAAAGTAATAGAACGGCACATACCAGATACGGAACATTCGCAGAGCGATTTCATTGCGCTGGGCAAGCGGCGCTTCCGCGATGTCGAGGACCGGAGCTCCGTCAAGCCAAGTCATTGTCAACAGCCGGCTGGTCGAGAGTTCCGGCACAGGAACCGGCACGGCGACTCCGGGTTCGCCTTGGAGAATCTCGCCGTAGAGCCGCATATGCGCGGCCTCACGGGCGTAATCGAGCTCCTCGCGCAGCCGCTCCGAGATCTCGGCGTGGATCTCCGCCATCGTGACCGCCCGGTCGTAGCGCTCATAAATGGCCATCGCGAGCTTCAGCTGACGCAGATCGGCTTCGACGGCCGCGGCCATGTCGGGGTATTGCAGCTTGCAGGCAAGAGGCGTGCCGTCGAGCGCGGTAGCGCGGTGCACCTGTCCCAGCGAAGCAGCGTGCGCCGCAGTCTTTTCGAAATCGCGAAATCGACTCTGCCAGCGGGGCCCCAGTTCGCCGGCCATGCGCCTTCGGACAAACGGCCAACCCATAGCCGGCGCGTTTGCCTGCAGCTGAACCAGCTCCTGCACATATTCCTTCGGCAGCGCGTCGGGGATCGTGGCGAGCAACTGGGCAACTTTCATCAAAGGGCCTTTGATGCCGCCAAGCACCGCCTTGAGCTCTGCGGCGTGACGGCCGCGATCCAGACTGAGGCCTAGATAGCGTTCTCCGGCCAGCCGAGCCGCAAGCCCGCCCATTGCGGTGGATACCTGGGCATAGCGCCGCACGCGTCCGGTCAGAGAATTGTCGTCGGACATTGTTATTGCGCCATCGCCGTCATTCCGGCTCGCCCGGGGCTCGAAGCGAGCGGGCCCGGTACCTTCGATGCCGGACGCTGCCTGAAGGCCGCAGGTACGGGCGGGGCTCGCCGGCTGCACCAGCGCCCGGAACGACGCAGTGCCTGAAGCTCACCTCAGCCGAGCCGCTCGAGTTCGTCGATGAACCCGCCGATCACTGCGAGCCCCCTGGCCCAGAACGCCGGGTCGGCGGCATCGAGCCCGAAGGGCGCGAGAAGCTCCCGATGCCGCAGCGTGCCGCCCGCCCGCAGCATCCCGAGATATCTTTCGGCGAACCCCTGATGCGCGTCCTCGTAAACCGCATAGAGCGAGTTCACCAGGCAGTCACCAAACGCGTAGGCGTAAACATAAAACGGCGCATGGATGAAATGTGGGATGTAAGACCAGTAATAGCGATAGACCCCGTCGAGGTGCAACGCCGGGCCCAGGCTCTCGCGCTGCACCGCGAGCCAGATATCACCCAGCCGCTCGGGTGTCAGCTCGGCCTCGCGCCGCTCGTCATGCACTTTTTGCTCGAACGTCGCGAAAGCGATTTGCCGGACCACCGTATTGAGCATGTCCTCGACCTTCGCAGCAAGCATCACCCTTCGCCGGCGTGAACCGGTTTCGCGCGCAAGCAGCGCCCGGAAGGTCAGCATTTCGCCGAAAACCGACGCGGTCTCGGCGAGGGTCAGCGGCGTATCAGCCATCAGGTAACCCTGCCCGTTGGCGAGCATCTGATGGACCCCGTGACCGAGCTCATGTGCCAGGGTCATCACATCGCGCACTCGCCCCTGATAGTTCAGCAGCAAGTAGGGATGCGCGCTGGGAACGGTCGGATGCGAAAAGGCGCCCGACGCCTTACCCGCTCGTACCGGTGCATCGATCCAACGCCCCTCGAAGAAGCGTCCGCCGACCGCCGCCATGTCGGGAGAGAAGGCGCGATAAGCGGCCAACACGGTCTCCCGGGCTTCGGACCAGGATATCGTCCGCTCATCCTGTTCGGGGAGCGGCGCGTTGCGATCCCAAAAAGGCAGCTCCTCCGCGCCGAACCAACGCGCCTTCAGCCTGTAGTAACGATGCGATAGCCTCGGGTAGCTGTCGCGCACCGCCGCGACCAACGCGTCGACGACTTCGTCTTCGACAAAATTTGCCAGATTGCGCGAGGAGATCGGGCGCGCAAACCGGCGCCAGCGGTCTTCGATCTCCTTGTCCTTGGCGAGGGTGTTGGCGATCAACGCAAAAGTCCGGATGTTCTTCCCCAGCACCTCGCCGACGCTCAACGCCGCCTCGCGCCGGATATCCGCAGCGCTGTCGGACAGCAGATCGAGGGCCTCTGCTTCGGTCAGCTCCTTGCCGCGAACCGGAAACCTCAGATCCGCGATGGTCTCGTCGAACAGCCGCACCCAGGCCGCGCGGCCGGCAAGCTGCTTTTCATGCAGCAGCTTTTCGAGTTCGTCGCTCAGCTGGTGAGGCCGGAACGCGCGGATGTCGCGCAGCCAGGGCCGGTACCGGGCGAGCGCCGGATCGGTAAGCTTGACCTCGAGGTCGGCCTCTTCCAGGCGATTGAGCTCGAGCGTGAAGAACAGCAGCATCGTCGAGATCGCGTTGGTCCGCTCCTGCATCGTCTGGTAGAAACGGCCGATCTTCGGGTCGGCCAGATTTCCCGCGTGCATGAGCGAGGCATAGCTCATGATGCGGCCGATTGTTTCCTGCAGTCGCTCGTAGACTTCACTTGCAGTGCCGAGCTCGGCTCCCGAGAGCTCCGGGAGGTGTCCGCGATAGCGCTGCGAGAAGGCTCGTGCGTCGCTGGCGAGCTCGGCGAGATCGTGGGCGAGCGGCTCGCTGTCGGGACCGGGATAGAGGTCCGACAAATCCCATTCCGGCAACCCGCTGATATTCGCGTTGCGCTTGTCTTCCGTCGGTTCAGCTGGCGCGGCAGTGGCCATTGCACGACCCCGTTCGTTAGCAAGTGTGGATATAGGCCCCGTGGCGGAAGTTAACACCAAAAACCTTTGAAGCGGCTTTCCCCATTTGCTTGAAACCCGTAGAAACATCGCGACCTCAGGGGGACAGATGAATTACGATAATTGGCGCAGCCTGCCGGCGATGTTCTTCGCGCAGGCCGAACGGTTTGCAGACAAACCGTTTCTCTGGTCGAAGCGGGAGGGGCGTTACCGGCCCCTGAGCTGGGCGCAGGCGGCGCGCGATGTCCGGCGGCTCGCTCTCGGGCTCAGATCGCTCGGGATCGGTCGCGGTGAGCGCGTCGGCCTGGTTTCGGAAAATCGGCCGGAATGGATCATTGCCGATTTCGCGATCATGTCTGCCGGGGCGATCACTGTCCCGGCTTATGTCACGCACAGCATCGATGAACATCGGCACGTTTTCGCCAATAGCGCGGCACGCGCCGTGATCGTCTCGAAGCCGGCCCTGTCCGGGCGTGTTCTCGCGGCGGCGAACCAGGTAGACGCGGTGCAAACGGTGATCGCAATGGAGCCTACGGCGGGGCAGGCAAGCGCCGTCGATCTCCTCTCCTGGGATGAGATGCTCAGCCGCGGCAGTGCGCAGGCCGACGACACCGGCGAGGTTGTCGCGGCGATAGAGCCTGACGATGTCGCCTGCCTGATATACACCTCGGGGACGGGCGGCACCCCCAAGGGGGTCATGATGACCCATCGCAACATTCTGGCGAACTGCCGGGGCGCGCATCGCGTGCTCGAGATACTCGGACTCGGCAATGACGTGTTTCTGAGCTTTCTTCCGTTGTCTCACTCCTATGAGCACACGGCGGGTGCGATGTTTCCGATCTCGATCGGCGCGCAGATTTACTTTGCCGAAGGTGCCGAAACGCTTGCCGCCAATCTGCTCGAGGCGCGCCCGACGATTATGACCGCCGTTCCGCGGCTTTATGAAACCATGCATCAGAGGATCCGGCTCGGGGTGGAGCACAGAGGCGGTGTTGCGCAGAAGCTGTTTGATCGGGCTCTGGCGATTGGCCGCAAGCGGCTGAAGTCGCAAACGCCGAGCCTTGGCGAGCGTGTCCTGGATCAACTGTGCGAGCGGAGCGTGCGCGCCAAATTTCGCCGCCGCTTCGGCGGACGGCTCAAGGCCATGGTGTCGGGCGGCGCGCCGCTAAATCCCGAGATCGCAGAATTTTTCCTCGCTCTCGGGGTGAGGCTGCTGCAGGGCTACGGGCAGACCGAGGCCGGCCCCGTGATCACCTGTAATCGACCGGGCCGCACGAGGACCGACACCGTCGGACCGCCGCTCGACGGGGTCCGGGTGTGCATCGCCGATGACGGCGAAGTCCTCGTCACCGGCGACAATGTCATGAAGGGTTATTGGAACGATCCGGAGGCGACCGCCCGGGCGCTCGTAGACGGCTGGCTGCACACCGGCGATGTCGGTTCGCTCGATCACGATGGTTATCTGCGGATCACCGACCGCAAACGCGATTTCATCAAGACCTCGGGAGGGGAGATGATTTCGCCGGCGCGCGTGGAAGGCTATCTGACCCTGCAGCCCGAAATCGCGCAGGCGATGGTGATCGGCGACCGTCACCCCTACCTGGTCGCCGTGCTGGCTCCCGATCCCGCTTTCGTTGCCGGGTTTGCCGCGCAAGGCGGCACCGCCGCGGATCTGACTGCGCTCGCGACCGATCCCGGGTTTAACAAGGCGATCGGCGCCGCCGTCAGCCGCGTCAACCAAACCCTTTCGGCGAGCCAGAGGGTGCGCCGCTTTGTCATCGCGACGGAGCCGTTTACGACCACCAACGGCCAGATGACCCCGACGCTGAAAATCAAACGCCATGTCATTCGCGAGGTGTACGGCGCCGCGCTCGACGCGCTCTACGAATCAAAGGTGTCCGCGCTGGAGGCGCCGGTCCTCCGCGGCAGATTGACGGAGAGGGAAGCATGCGGCTTGACGGAAAAATCGGCATCGTGACGGCGGCTGCTTCGGGAATGGGCCGGGCAGGTGCGATCCGCTTCGCGCGCGAGGGAGCAGCGGTCGGGGTCGTCGACATTGACCAGCCGGGTGTCGACGCGGTGGTCGCAGAGATCACGGCAGCAGGTGGCCGCGCGCTCGGCCTGGTCGGCGATTTACGCGAAGACGAATTCGCCCGCGGCGTCGTGCGGCGCACCGCCAATGCGTTCGGCGGACTGGATTTCGTGTGGAACCATGTCGGGCATCCCGGCCCCGCCGCTGTCGAAGGAATCGATATGGCGGATTTCGAGATCGCGATCGATCTCAACCTGCGCACGGTGCTGGTGACAACCGAGGCGGCGATACCGGAAATGCGGGCGCGCGGCGGCGGCAGCCTTCTTTACACGGCCTCGACGTCGGGAATTCAGGGCTCGGCATTCAGTCCGATCTATTCGATGGCCAAGTTCGGGATCGTGGGCTTTGTGCGCTCGCTTGCCAAGCGGCTGGCGCCCGAGATCCGCGTCAATGCCGTCTGCCCCGGCCCGATTGACACGCCTATGCTGCGCGTGTTTGTCGCGCGTCCGGACCAGCAGCGCACCGCCGGGCAGGACAAGGAGACGCTCGTCCGGCTGCGCGGTCAGCAAAACCCGATGGGCCGCACCGGGAAGCCCGAGGAGATCGCGAACGCCGCGCTGTTTCTGATTTCGGACGAGGCTTCTTTCGTCTCCGGGGCGGCGCTGCCCGTCGACGGCGCATCCACCGCGTAGGGCGTTCGCTCAGCGCAACCGGAAATAATGCACGCTGAACAGTTCGCCCGCGTCTGTCCAGGTGTCGACGGGACGGAACCCCGCATGCGCCGCCAGAGCACGAAATTCCGCTGCCGCGTATTTATATGAGTATTCGGTGTGGATGAGTTCGCCGTCGGCGAAGCGAAACCGCTTCCCGGCGATCTGGGCGAACTGTTCGGCCTGACTGCGGATGTAGATTTCGACCCGGCCTTCGGCCGGGTTGTAGAAGGCTACGTGTTCGAAGCGGTCGATATCGAGATCTCCGTCGAGCTCCCGGTTGATGCGTTCGAGCAGGTTGAGGTTGAACGCCGCCGTGACTCCCGCCCGGTCGTTGTAAGCGGCTTCGAGGATCTCGGGGTCCTTCTTCAGATCGACCCCGATGAGCATCTCCCCGCCGGGACCGAGGACGTTGGCATAATTGGCAAGAAAGGCCACCGCTGCATCAGGCTCGAAATTCCCGATCGTCGACCCGGGGAAAAACCCGACGCGCTTACCTCTGGCACCGGGCAGCGGCGGCAGCGCGAAAGGGCGCGTGTAGTCAGCGCACACGGCGATGACGGGGACCGATGGAAAGTCCTCGGCAAGACCGGTGGCCGCACTACGCAGATGCTCGCGTGAGATATCGACCGGCACATAAGCCGCGGGCCGGTCGAGCGCCCGCAGAAGGATGCGCACCTTCTGACTGGCGCCGCTGCCAAACTCGATCAGGCGGCCGTGCGGACCAATCCGGGCCGCGATATCACCAGAGTACTCTTTGAGAATCGCGATCTCGGTACGGGTCGGATAATATTCGGGGAGTCGACAGATCTCCTCGAACAGCCAGGAGCCGCGCGTATCGTAAAAGAACTTGCAGGGGATCGCCTTGCGGGCGCGGTCCAGCCCGCACAGCACGGCATCGCGGAAGTTTTCTTCCCCGGGAGCCAAGTCATAAAATGCAAAGCGGGAATCGTTGATCATCCGCAGTCCTCCGCCAGCCGCAACCCGGCGAAGGCCCAACGTGCCGAGGGCGGGAAAAAGTTGCGATAAGTCGCTCTGACGTGCCCCCCCGGCGTGACCGCGGCGCCGCCGCGGAGCACCATCTGGTTGCACATGAACTTTCCGTTGTACTCGCCGACCGCCCCGGGGGCCGCACGAAAGCGCGGATAGGGGATGTAGGGGCTCGCGGTCCATTCCCAAACATCGCCGAACAGCTGAGACAAGCGGGGTTCTCTGGCCGCCGGCCCCGCCTGCTCGTACGCACAGGGATGGAAATATCTGCGATCGGCGAAATTGCCGCAGAGCTGCACCCCTTCCGCTGCGGTTTCCCATTCGGCTTCGGTGGGGAGCCGTTTTCCGGCCCATTTGGCGAACGCATCGGCCTCGTAGAAGCTGACATGGCAAACCGGCTCGGCGGGGTCCAGCCGGCGACGACCGGCCAGCGTGAAGATCGACCACTGCTCGCCGTCACGCAGCCAGTAGAGCGGCGCCTGCCAGCCCAGTTCGCAAACCGCTGCCCAGCCGTCGGACAACCAGAATTCGGGGCGTGTGTAGCCGCCGTCTTCGACGAATCCGAGATATTCACCGCAAGTCACCGGACGTGCGGCGAGACGAAACGGTTCGAGCCAGACCTTGTGGCGCGGTGTCTCGTTGTCGAACGCGAAATCGGTTCCGTGATGCCCGATCTCCTTCAGCCCACCGGCGAAGTCGACCCAGGCCAGAGGGGACGTCGAGGCTTGCGCATGCAGCCGGGGCGCCTCATAGGCCGGCAACAGAGGATTGGACGAGAAGACATGCTTGATATCCATCAGGATCAGCTCCTGATGCTGCTGCTCGTGCTGCACTCCGAGCTCGAGCAGCGGGGCGAGCCCGTCCCATACGGGCTCGGCGGCGTGCTCGATCAGCCGGTTCATGCCGGCGGTTACGTGGTCGCGGTAAGCGGCAACGATATCGGCCGCCGGACGCGACAACAGCCCACGCTGGGGCCGCGGATGCCGCGGGCCCGCCGCCTCGTAATAGGAGTTGAACAGGTACGCAAAAGCGGGATCGAATACGCGATATTCCCCGTCGAACCGCGTCAGAATGAACGTTTCGAAGAACCACGACGTGTGCGCAAGGTGCCATTTCGTCGGGCTGACATCCGGCATTGACTGGATCGACTGGTCTTCCGGCGTCAGATTTGCGGTCAGCTCCTCGCTCGCCCCTCGTATTATGGCGAAGCGCTCAAGCGCCGGTCGACGATCCGCACCGCAAGCACTCTCTCCTGTCGCAATTTCAAGCACGGCATCCCCCACAAACCCTGTTGCGATGCCCGGACTAACGCGCGAACAGCTCAGCAGTTTCGCTAAACAAGGTAACGCTGTCGCAAATGGCGCTCAAAACTTGCCGTCCCGAGCGGCCGGCCGGTGGCCCCTTCGACGAGCTCGGCGGTTGACAGGAGCGAGCCTTGCGCGTGTACGCGGTCGCGCAGCCAGCCAAGCAGCAGCCAAAATTCCCCTGCGGCGATCGCCTGCATCAAATTCGGGATATCGCGCTGCGCACTCTCGAAAAGTTGAGCTGCGATCAGCGCGCCGAGCGTATAGGTCGGGAAATAACCCCAGTTCCCGTCATACCAGTGGATGTCCTGCAGGCAGCCCTCGCGATCATTGTCGGGCGCCACACCGAGCAGCGCGCGCAGGCCTTCGGCCCACGCCCCGGGAAGGTCGGCCGGTGCGAGATCGCCCACGAGCATCGCCCGCTCCAGCCGGTATCGCGCAATCACGTGCGCGGGGTAGCTCACCTCGTCGGCATCGACGCGGATCAAGCCGCGCCGAACTTGGATCTGGCGCCGATAAAGGGCTTCGACCTCCCAGGCCGGGCCGTGGCCGCCGAACGCCTCGCGCAGGATCGGCGCAGCGTAGGTCAAAAACGCGCAGCTGCGGCACACCTGCATCTCGAGCAGCAGCGACTGGCTCTCGTGGATTGCCATGCCGCGGGCGCGTCCGACCGGCTGCAACCGCCATTCGGCGGGAAGGCCGCGCTGGTAAAGCGCATGGCCGGTCTCGTGCAGCACGCCCATCAGCGCCTGCGCAAAATCGTCTTCGGTATATCGGGTCGTGATCCGCACATCCTCGGGCGTGCCGCCGCAGAACGGGTGAGCACTGACATCGAGCCGGCCATGCGCGAAACTGAAACCGATCCGCTCCATCAACTTCACGGCCACACGGCGCTGTGTCTCGACCGGGAAGGGCCCGGACGGTGCGGGTGGCGATGGCCGCTCCGCCTGGCGGATCAGTACTGCCTCGAGGAGATCAGGCAGGAAGCCCGCAACTTCGTCGAACAGGCAATCGATCATCGCGACTGAACCGCCCGGCTCATATCGGTCGAGGAGCGCTTCGTAGGGGCTCCTCCCCAGCCGTTCGGCCTTCATTGCCGCAATCTCGCGCTCCAACCGGAGCACCCGCTCAAGGCCGGGAAGCACGGCGGCGAAATCGTCCTGCAAACGGGCTGTGCGCCATACCGCCTCGCATTGCGAACAGGCGCGCGATCGGGCTTCGACGAGCCCGTCCGGAACGGCTGCCGCGTGAAGCCAACGCCGGCGCATTTCCCGCAAATTGCCACGTTGCCATGAGCCGAGCGCATCGCCTCCCGCCTCGGCCTCGCTCAGCAGCTCATCGATTTCGGGCGCTGTCAGCTGCTGGTGCGCAATCACCCGCAATGTCGCAAGCTGCTCGGCCCGCGCCGCTGCCCCGCCCTGAGGCATCATTGC
>JAFMSA010000567.1 GCA_017353855.1 Alphaproteobacteria bacterium | reverse complement strand
GCACGATCTGAGCACCGTCGTCGAGCGCCTTGACGAACGGCTCCGGCCCCATCATGCCGACGATGCGCTCGGCGCGCTCGATCGTCGCGGCATCGAGCGGCGGTCTGTGCGCAAGCGGACGTACCCGATCCTCGCGCGACCAGCGCAGAACATCCGCCTTGTCCTGCTCGGCGTGGATAACAGCCATCGGGAAATGCAAGCCCTCCTCGCGCGCGATCTCCCGCACCAGCGAGGCGACAAGCTGCAGGTGCGGCTCGCCGCCGGCACCGCCGCACGTGCCGATCAGCATCGGTATGCGATGCGCTACCGCTGCCCGCAGCATCAACCGGAGGTCGCGGCGGATCGCCATTGTCGAGCAGAAGGGCTTGCCCGAACCGAGATAATGCGGCCCCGGATCGACGCTGCCGCCGTCGACGCCAATCGCATCGGGATTACGTTCGAGCCCCGCCTCCAGCGATGCCTCGGGGAAGCCGTAGCCGAGAATCCCGCTCGTCGACAGCAGCCGAAATTCCTTCATCCCGTCAGCCTCCGCGCTGAACTCCCTAAGCCTACCATACAGGCCACCGCGCAGGAGAGCCGCTTTGCCCTGCCCTTCTCGCTGAGCTCCGTGCCTTTATCGTGAAATCTCGGCTATGGTGGAACATCAGGGCACGAAGCTTTGGCAATGGAGAACAATGATGGCTGACGATGCGCGGCTTTACGACAAGGGATTGGCGGTACGGCGGGAGGTGCTCGGCGCCGAGTATGTCGACCGCTCGGTCGCCAATGCGGACGCGTTCACCCAGCCGTTTCAGAAGCTCGTCACCGAATGGTGCTGGGGTGAGATCTGGAACCGACCCGGGCTCGACAAAAAGACGCGCAGCATGATCAATCTCGCGATGCTGACGGCGCTCAATCGGCCGAACGAGGTGCGTCTACATGTGCGCGGGGCGCTCAATAACGGTGTCTCGCGCGAGGAGATCCAGGAAATCCTGCTGCACACGACAGTCTATTGCGGGGTTCCGGCCGCGCTTGAAAGTTTCCGGATTGCGGCCGAGGTGCTGAAAGAAGAGGACGCGAAGAAACGTTGATTGATTCCGCCGCGGACGGTTCGACCGGCGCGACGCAGGCGCTCGCCTGGGCATCGAGCTGTTAGCGGCCGGCGGTGCCCGCCAACCCGATCGCGGCAGGGCTCGGGGTTCCGAAATCGGTATTCTTCACGTTGTTCTCCGCCTCGCTATTGCTGCGGCGGCGCTGGGTAAACCATCGATCGGCCGGGCGGCCGCGGCGTACTGGTCCTCCCGAACGTCGTCCCCGCCGCGGTGCTCCTACGGCTCGCGCAGGCGCAAGCTCCTGTCGGACTGTCGTCGCCTGGGCCACCCTGGGGTCGGCATGTGCTGGGCCCTCGACGCGGCTTTGCAACGCTGCGGTCGCTCTACGGCCACCACGCGCATAGCCCGATTGCCGGGGTCCCGCTGATCGCGGGCTTCGCGAGTACGCTTGGCTGGCGCCTCTCGGCGCGGCTCAACGACAATTTCGGATGGCGCGGATCGGCCGAGCGGCGGTCAATCTCATCCTCTGCGTGCCGGTGAACCGGTTCCTCGTCCCGCGGCCCGCCGCTACTTTGCGCAGCACCACCCCGCAGGAGGCCGCCCCTGCCGCGACGCACGGCATTGGCGGTGGGGTCGGCTTTGCGAGCGGCGCGCCGGCGGCACATTTGCCACATCTGCTGGCAATTTTTGGCGAGTCGACGACAGCCGCGATCGCCGAGGCCAAGTCGATGGGTCCGGCGCAGGGGGCGGCTCGGCTCTTCGAGTTTGCCGTGCTGAGGCGGCTGCACCCGCTTGCCCGCGGCGGATGCGCCCCGCCCGGCGCTGCCATGCTCGGCCGCGATCGGGGCGCCGGCAGCGGCCGCGTTTGCAGTGCTGCACGGCGCCGGGAACGTTCTCGTGACCATCTCGCGCGATGCTTGCCGCTGGTGCTCTTCGGCCCGGCCGGGTACGGCCTGCGCACCGGTATCATCGCGGCGCCGGCACGCATCACGACGGCCGCGGCCCGATGGCGTTCGGACTGGCGAGAAATGCGACGGGGCCGGGAGCCTTGCTGGTCGGACCGGCTGTGCATCGCGGCACTGCGGGGTTGGCACTGCTGCGCGCACAGCCCGCCGCTCCGCCTAGTTGACCGTCCCTGCCATCGCGCGCACGGCGATCCCTGCCTGTTCGAGCCTTTCCCTCACGAGCCCCGCCATCGCCACCGCCGCCGGGTTATCGCCATGCACGCAGATCGTGTCGATCGCGACCGGGATGCGCTTGCCCGAGGTGCTGATGATCGCGCCCTCGCGCACCATCGCCTGCACCCGCGCGGCGGCCTCTTCAGGATCATGCAACACCGCGCCGGGAAGCTTGCGTGAGAGCAGATTGCCACTGTCGTCGTAGGCGCGGTCGGCATAGATCTCGCGCGCCATCCTGAGGTTCAGCTCGCGTGCGGCACGCTCGAGTTCGGTGCCTGCCATCACGACGTAGATCAGTTCGGGATCGAGAGCGGCGATCGCGCGGCCGATTGCGAGCGCCGTCGTGCGGTCGACAGCCGCGAGGTTTGCAAGCGTGCCATGCGACTTCACATGGCCGACCCGGTGCCCGACGGCCCGCGCGACAGCCTGCAGCGCGCCGATCTGGTAGACGACCATCTTTTCGATGTCCTGCGGATTTTCGCCCTGGATCTGGCGGCGGCCGAAACCCCAGACATCGAAAAAGCTCGGGTGGGCACCGATGCCGACGCCGTTCTCCTTGGCCCGGCTCACGGTCTCGAACATCACGAGCGGGTCGCCGCCGTGAAAGCCGCAGGCAACATTCGCCGACGAGACGATGTTCAGCATCTCGGCGTCACTGCCCATCTTCCATGCACCAAAGCTCTCGCCCATATCGCAATTGAGGTCGATCACGTCCATCGCATCCCTCCAATCCGGATCGCTCGTTATCCGTTGGCCTCACTCACTTCCGCCGCCCGGGGCAGAGGGAGGGGCGGGGGCGCGAGCGGCCAGTCAATATTCCTTATATGGGAGAAATTTGCCGCTGAGGGTCAGCTTGACGCGGTCGCCTTTCGGGTCCGGCTGACGTTCGACCGTCACGTCGAAATCGATGGCACTCATAATACCGTCACCGAATTCCTCCTGAATCAATTCCTTCCAGGTCGTGCCATAAACCTGGACGAGCTCGTAAAACCGGTAGATTAGCGGGTCGGTCGGCACCGCCGTCGGCAGCGAGCCGCGGTATGGGATCTCCTGCAGCAGGCGCCGTTCCTCGGCGGAGAGGCCGAACAGCTTTGCCGCGCGTTCGGCCTGCTCCGGGCGCAGCTTCATCTGGCCCATCACGGCGGCGGTCACGTAGGCTGCCGAGCCGCCGCCGATCTCGGTGACGATCGTCTTCCAGCTCAGGCCTTTGTCGCGCTTGACGGCGAGAATTTTGCGGGTCAATTCGTCACGCGCCATCACCTGTTGTCTCCTCTGCGGGCCGATTCCCCCTTCACCACAGCAATGCCTATGCCAATCCCCGGAGGACTGACGGCGCCGCGCGACAGCCGCTGAGTCCCGTCGTGCAACCCGCGCGCCGCCCCGTGCGGCCGGGAGGAAAACCCCCGATCGATGTTCGATCGTTCCCCGCTCTCCTGTCCCGGC
>JAFMSA010000566.1 GCA_017353855.1 Alphaproteobacteria bacterium | reverse complement strand
AATGGCGCTCCTCGAAATCATCGGCGCTTCGAAGCGTTTCGGCGCGACTGCGGCAGTCGAGGACGTTTCGCTCAGCATCGAGCGCGGCGCATTGTTCGCATTGCTGGGGCCTTCGGGTTGCGGCAAAACAACCCTGTTGCGAATGATCGCCGGGTTTGAGGCTCCCGACCGCGGCCGCATCGTCGTCGACGGCGTCGATGTGACCGCGCTGCCGCCCTATGCGCGGCCCGTTAACATGATGTTTCAATCCTACGCGCTGTTTCCGCATATGGATGTGGCAGGCAACGTCGCGTTCGGGTTGCGCCAGGAGCCGATGGAGCGCCGTCGGATTGCCGCACGCGTGGACGAGATGCTGGCATTGGTGCAAATGTCCGACTATGCGCGCAGACGCCCTCATGAGCTGTCCGGCGGTCAGCGCCAGCGCGTTGCATTGGCGCGTGCACTGGCGAAGATCCCCAAACTGTTGTTGCTCGACGAGCCACTGGCAGCACTCGACCGCAAGCTGCGGGCACAGACCCGGCTGGAGCTGACAGCCGTCCAGGAGAAAATCGGAATCACGTTCCTCGTCGTCACGCACGACCAGGAAGAGGCGCTGAGCATGGCCTCTTGTGTCGGGGTAATGAACCGCGGTCGCATCGTCCAGCTCGGCGCGCCGGCTGACATATATGAACGGCCAGCCTCGCGTTTTATCGCCGATTTTGTGGGTGAGGTAAATTTTTTCGAGGGGGAGGTGACGGGCAGCTCCGACTGCCTCGCCCTCACCGCGACCGGTTTTGATAAATCAATCCCCTTGCCGTCCGGCACGAAGCTGCCCGATCGCGCGGCGGCGGCCTTGGCAGTGCGCCCGGAAAAGCTGATGTTGTCACAATCGCGCCCGCCGGGCTTTGCGATCGCCGCGACTGTCTCGTCAGTCGGCTATTTGGGAGGCGGCTCGATCGTGCACCTTGCGGCAGGACGGGGAAGGGCGCTCAAGGCTTACCTGCCGAGCGGTTCGGCCCGGGCTTTTGAGCGCGGCCGCACGGTGTGGGCGAGCTGGTCGCCTGAGGACGGGGTGGTCCTTATGCAATGATCGGCATTGGACGGGCCGGCCGCCTGGCGCTCATCGGATTGCCGTTGGTGTGGCTGACGCTGTTCTTTCTGCTGCCGCTGCTGATTGTCGCGAAAATCAGTTTCTCCGAGAGTGTCATCGGGGTCCCGCCTTACGCGCCGCTCGTCACGAGTGAGGGTAACGGCCTCAGGCTGCATGCGACAATGGCGAATTTCACCCTTCTCGTCAGTGACGATCTTTATCTGCGCGCCTATCTCGGCTCACTCGCCAACGCCGCACTGGCAACCGTGATCTGCCTTCTGGTCGGCTATCCGATCGCGTACGCGATTGCGGGCGCTCCGGCCGGCCGGCGTCAGCTCTTCGTGTTCCTCGTGCTGCTGCCGTTTTGGACGAGCTTTCTGATCCGCGTTTATGCGTGGATTGCGATCCTCAAACCGAACGGTCTGGTGAACCAGCTGCTGACCGCAATCGGTCTCATCACCACGCCGCTGCCGCTGCTCAACAACCGCTTTTCGGTCGAGCTTGGCCTCGTCTACTCGTATCTGCCGTTTATGATCCTGCCGCTCTACGGCCGTCTGTCGACCCTCGACAGCAGCTTGCTCGAAGCCGCGGCGGATCTCGGCGCGCGGCCGCTGCAGGTTTTTTTGCGAGTGATCTGGCCGCTGAGCCTGCCCGGGGTCGCCGCCGGCTCGCTTCTCGTGCTGATCCCGGCAGTCGGTGAATTCGTCATCCCTGATCTTCTTGGCGGACCCGACACGCTGATGATCGGCAAGGTCCTGTGGGACGAATTTTTCAGCAACCACGACTGGCCGGCCGCCTCGGCGGTGGCGCTGGTGCTGATCACGGTACTGGCGGTGCCGATCCTGATTTCCCAGAGGTTCCTCGGACGGGAGCCTCCGGGATGAGGCGAAGTCGCGCCGAAGGCTGTTTTCGCATCGCCGCGCTCGCTCTCGGATTTGCATTCCTGTACGCGCCCATCGTCCTGCTTGTGCTTTACTCGTTTAACGCCTCGCGGCTCGTCACGGTATGGGCCGGGTTTTCGACACGGTGGTACGGCGGGCTGTGGGCAAACGAGGCATTTCGTACCGCGGCAATTACGAGCCTCAAGGTCGCAGCGATGGCCGCCTCGCTCGCGCTCGCGCTCGGCACCCTCGCGGGGTTCAGCATGTCGCGGTTCCGCCGCTTCCCCGGGCGCGCGATCTTCGGTTTCGCATTGCTGGCGCCGCTCGTCGTGCCGGAAATTATCCTCGGGCTGTCCTTGCTTCTGCTGTTTCTTGCGTGCGAGAGCTCGATCGGATGGCCGGGCCGCGGCGTCCTGACGATCACGCTAGCGCATGCGACCTTCGGCGCCTGCTTTGTGTCGGTGCTCGTGCGCGCTCAATTGGCCGGCTTCGACCGCTCGCTCGAAGAGGCCGCCCTCGATCTCGGAGCCCGCCCCTGGACCGTGCTCGCGCGTATCACGCTACCCGGGATCAGTCCCGCGCTGATCTCGGGATGGCTGCTCGCCTTTACGCTGTCGCTGGACGACCTGGTGGTCGCCAGTTTTGTCACCGGGCCATCGGCAACGACGTTGCCGATGGCCGTGTTTTCAAGCGTCCGCCTCGGTGTCAGCCCGGAGGTCAACGCGCTGGCAAGCCTGTTCCTCGCGCTGGTCTTTGCGCTCGTGGCACTTGCCTTCTGGCTCAGCCGCGAACGGGGCCGGCGCAGCGCTGCAAACCCCCTGCCGATCGCTCCGCACGCCGCGTCGGAAGACTGAGGATAGGGCTGCTTATTTCGCAGCGACCGGCGTCTCCTCCGCATACATCTCGGGGAGCACCGTTTCGCGCCACGTGATCTCGCGTGGGAAAATCTTCTCGATCGCACGCGCCGCGTAGTAACTGGTATCGACACCCGGCGGGTCGCCGCCCTCCTGCACAGTCTTGACCGATTGCAGCAGCAGGCGCCGTGTCGCAATGATCGCCCGGTCGGCGGGGCCCAGATACTCCTTGGAGCGGTCGACGATCGGCCCCATGCCCTCCTGCAGCGCGCGGTCCTGCGTATTGATGCCATCAATGCCGGTGAACGTCTCGTATTTCTGAACCCGGCGGTCGATCATCCAGTCGTTGTGCTTGTTGCGGAAGGAACGGTACTCGCCCGACTGCTCCACATAGTCGGGGCCGTTGCCGTTGCCGCGCTCCATGCAGTCTTCCTCGCTCAGCCCCTCTTCGCCGTAGCTGTACATCCAGTTGTAGACCATGCAATTCTCGTCATCGATCGGGACCCAGATGTGCCCCGCGATGTTCGTGCGGTCGCCCCCGCCCAAGGCGCGCCCGAGCTGCTGTGGCCTGATTTGCGTGAACGGCATCACGAAGTGGTACGAGCGGACATAGGTCTTGTCTTCGTCGAGCGGGCGAATTCCGACATAACGGTAGCCGTAATCGGTAAGATCGACTTCCAGGATCGGAGCCCTGCCGCGCACGAAAGGACCCTGTACGGGGATCCCCGGGCGGTTCGTGTTGGGCGTGATTGTGCGGTGCAGGATCGGCGCGTGCGAGGTGTCAATGCCGCCCTCGAGCGCCTGAAGCCAATTGCACTCCTCCCATACCTTGGAGACGTGGCGGTGCGTC
>JAFMSA010000565.1 GCA_017353855.1 Alphaproteobacteria bacterium | reverse complement strand
TTCTGTGCCTCTTCGTGGCGCAGACGTTCGTTGTTCCGCGCTACCCACCAGCTCGGATACAACATGAGGGTGGAGGCTTGCAGGTAAACGCTCGGGCCAAGCCGCTGGAGGATCTCCTTACGGAGCGTAAACAGCCGCCGGAAATAGGCGTCCGCCTTGGTCCAGGTAGCCGAGAGGACGACGCTCGCGAGCCGGTTGGGATGTTCGATCGCGAGTATCTGGGCGATTGCACCGCCGGTCGAATGGCCGACGATATGGCTGCGTCTGATCTCGAGTCTGTCGAGCAGCCGCACGACGTCTGCCGCCATGCGATCGACCGTGTAGCCGATGCGGCTCTCGTCGCTCTGCCCGATACCGCGGTGATCGAAAGTGACGACCTCGAAGCGCTTGGCGAAGGTCGCGACCTGGTCCTTCCAGAATGATCCGAACCCGCCAAGCCCGGATATGAACACGACCGGGAAGCCCATGCCGTGCCGCTCGTAATAGAGGGAGCAGTCGCCGATTTGGATGCGGGGCATCGATTCGCGTTTCAGAGCGGGTGAGCGCCGTCGGTATCATCGGCACCGGGAAGCTGTCAACGCGAAGTGCATGCGCAGAACGCAGGTGTGAATAGCGTTTCCTTCCCATGCCCATTATACCCTGCCCAAGTTTTGACACATCAACGCACTTGAATCTCGCGACACCATAGGGTTGAGGACCATAGCCGTACCTAGCGTAAGCTGGCTGGCAGCCATGTGGGTCGAAAGCAGGCTGCGGCTGTGCAGAAAGCGAGTGGAGCGACATGAAAGAGCGGGGGCAGATTGGTAGACAGCATAACGGCTTGAGTGCGGCGGAAGGCAGAGAGCCGGACGCAACTTCGGGCGCTATCGCTGCGCGTCGGTCGACAAGCCGAACCCAGGAGATCGATCGGCATGTGGGAGCCCGCGTGCGTGAGCGCCGGATCATGCTCGGCCTGACCCAGCAGCAGCTTGCCGATTTGATCGGGGTCACCTATCAGCAGGCGCATAAATACGAGCGCGGGATCAATCGGGTTTCGGCGGGTCGCCTGTTCGAGATTGCTCAAGTGTTGAGCGTGCCGGTCAGCTATTTTTTTGACGGGCTAGAGCAGGAGAACGAGCGCGTGATCAGCCCGCGCGAGAGAATGTGCCTGGAGCTCGCTCGCAACTTTGCCCAAATCCCGAACGAACGCCACCAGGAGGCACTGAGCCAGCTCGCTCGAGTTCTCGCAACAGTCGATTAGTAAAGCCCGTGCCGCGCCGCCAACTTAGCGGCCCCTTTTGGGGTTGCACTCGGATTGGCGGCCGTCGCCGGCGCGTCACGTCACATGACGAAGCAAAACACCATAATTAAAAACACAACATAGTAATTGAGAGGGACTTGCGTCTCCTCATTTGAAATGCCTCGTCAGACCCGAGGGGGGAAGCATACACAGTCTGACAATATGAATGTTGTCCAGTAAAGTGTCGATCTTCTATTGTCCGTTTACTCTAAACTAAATGCCGATATGATCCTTGCCCCTCAGGATGCCGGACGCGTTATTGCGGTTTCGACGGGCGTATCAATCCACATCTGGAACCAAAGCTCGAGCATCAACAATCGCCACAACGACGTCTGGTGATCTCGCGTGCCGCTGCAATGCTCATCGAGCAGGTCGCAAACGAAACCGGGGCGGAACAGTCCCCGCTCCCTCGCGCGCTGTGACAGAAGCGTGTCGTGGGCGAGTTCCTTGAGCTCTTCGCGAAACCATTGGTCGACCGGACAGCTGAACCCCATCTTCTTGCGATAGAGCAACTGGGCCGGCAGGTACGGTTCCATCGCGGATTTGAACAACGCCTTGGTCACACCACGCGCCATCTTGATCTCCACGGGTAGCGTTGCCGCCCATTCCATCAGGACATGGTCGAGCAATGGCGAGCGGGCTTCCAGTCCGTGGGCCATGCTGGCGGCGTCGACCTTAACCATGAGGTCGTCGGGCAGATAGGTGTGAATGTCGGCTCGGTTGGCTGCGTCAACGAAGCTGTCCGCTTCTTCGAAATAGGGTGCAAAGAGGCCGAGAGCGGAGCGCGCGGGCTGCTCGCGCATTGCGCCGCCGTAGCATTCCTGCTGTTCGCCCTCGGTAAATGAAGCCAGAGTGAGCGAATAGCGGCGAGCCGGTTCCTGCCGGCGGGCCTGCAGGACCCTGCGGATGCGGGAGATCTTCAAGCGCTCCCGCAGGTTCGGCGGCGCCAGAGCGAGCGCGCGTTCCAGGCCAGTCTCAGTCCATCGTGGCAATTTATCGAGCCGGGCGAGATAGCGCATCGCCTTGTAGCGGCTGTAGCCAAGGAAGCATTCATCGCCGCCATCGCCGTTGAGCGCAACAGTCACCTCCCGGCGTGCAACCTCGGACACATAGTAGGTCGGCACAGCAGAGGGATCTGCGAACGGCTCGCCGTAATGCCAAACGAGGCGCGGCAGCACCGAAACCGCATCGGGCTCGATCACGAATTCCTCGTGATCGGTTGCATATCGTTCGGCTACCATCCGGGCATAGCGGGTTTCGTCATACTGCCGAGCCGAAAACCCGATCGAGAAGGTCTTCACGCTTCCGCACCCGACGCGCGCCATCGTCGCTACCACAGCGGAGGAATCGACCCCGCCGGAAAGGAATACCCCGAGTGGCACGTCCGAGATCATTCGCAGGCGCACCGCCTCTTCGAGCCGCGCCACGAGCTCGTGCCGCAGATCGGCGGCACGCCAATGCCCTGCGGTAGCGTGCTGCTCCGGCAGGCGCCAGTAGCGAATGAGCTCCGGTTCCGCAAAGCGCCCGTCGGGGCACCTCTCGGCAACAAGGTAGTGGGCAGCGGGAAGCTTCCGTATCCCGCGAAACGCGGTGTCTGGTGCGGGCACGTAGCCCAGGCTCAGGTAACGGTCGATCGCCGATAGGTCCGGTATCCGAGGCACGCCGGGCCATGTCAGTAACGCCTTGATCTCCGAACCAAACAGGAGCGCGTTTTTCATCGTTGTAAAATATAGCGGCTTTTTGCCGAGGCGATCGCGCGCAAGGATCAGACGTTGGGAACGCTGGTCCCAAATAGCCAGCGCGAACATCCCGCGCAGCCGCGAAAAGATGGTCGGACCCCAGGCATGCCAACCGTTCACGATGACTTCGCTGTCGCTGCGGCTGACGAAGCGGTAGCCGAGGGTTTCCAGCTCGCTCCTGATCTCACGAAAATTGTAAACCTCGCCGTTATAGCTGATCCACACCGTCCGGTCCGCGCTCGGCATCGGTTGATGGGCGGCGGGTGAGAGGTCGATGATCGAGAGGCGTGCGTGCGCAAGACCCGCCCGGCCGTCGGTCCACACGCCTTCATCGTCCGGACCGCGATGCCGCAGCGTTGCAATCATTGTCCACAGCCGCGCCTCGGCAGCGCTACGCGCTAATCCAGAGCCGGGGAGAAAAAAACCACTGATCCCGCACATCTCTTCGTCGGTAGGCAACCGAAGCGGCACGGTAGCGCAGTTTTCGGCCGGCGAGGATAGACAATCCATCCATGCGCACCCGTTCGGCGCAAGATCGGGCGGAAAGGGGCCCGTGGCGGACCTTGCCTTTATTGAGGTGATCCTATACGCATTTTTGGTGACCAGCGAATTTGACCGGCGATGATGCCCGCGGCTGTACG
>JAFMSA010000564.1 GCA_017353855.1 Alphaproteobacteria bacterium | reverse complement strand
GCGACCGGCAAGTAGCGTATGCGGCGTAAAAACTGGGCTCACAATTTGTTTTCGTTGGTTCATTGGCAGGTGTGCAGCTGACATCCACGAAAAATAGGGGGAATTTGTCTGTTTCTGCAGCCGGCCATTGGGCAAGAGCTCCTGGACACTGCGCTGCGCCGACCGGCGTGGTAGTGACCTAACTGAGTGAAAATTTGGAAAGTTGTGCCGGACGTATCATCCCGTCCCGGCCTGTGCCAGAGCCATTCCCCCGAGCGCGCTGACGATGACGGCGACCAGCGGCGGCGCGCGCCACACGGTGAGGAGGACAAATCCGACAAGGGCGATCCCGAAATCCCCGGACGTCTTGACCGAGCTCGTCCACACGGGGTTGTAGAGCGCCGCACCGAGCACGCCGACGACGGCCGCATTGATGCCCCGCATGACAGCCTGCGCCCCTGCCCTTTCCCGGAAACTCCCCCAGAAGGGCAAGGTGCCGATGAGGATCAGTACGCCGGGAAGAAAGATACCGATCAACCCCAGCACGGCTCCCGGCAGCCCGTGCGGCGGCGGGCTGACGACGGTGCCAAGATAACCGGCAAAGGTGAACAGAGGCCCTGGGATCGCCTGCGCGGCCCCGTAGCCGGCGAGAAACGCATCATCGCTAACCCAACCGGGTGTCACAAAGGCCTCGCGCAGCAACGGCAGTACCACGTGACCACCGCCGAACACGAGCGCCCCCGAGCGGTAGAAGGCTTCGAAGAGAGCTACCCCCTGAGCGTTCAGTGCTCCGCTCAGAATGGGAAGTCCGACGAGCAGGGCAAAGAACGCCGCCAGCGCCCCAAGGCCCACAGTGCGCGAAACCGGCACCGTGAGCTTTTCGCCCGTTGCGCGAGCCCCACTCCGGCAGAGCCAGAACCCGATAATGCCACCCAGCAAGATGGCCGCGATCTGGGAGACTGAAGACGCGGCGAACAGGATGATCAGTGCTGCAGCGACCGCAATGGATGCCCGCTGCCGGTCAGGACATAGCGAGCGTGCCATGCCGAAGACAGCCTGCGCCACGATCGCGACGGCGACGAGCTTGAGCCCGTGAAGCAGCCCGATCCCGATCGGGCCGCCGAGTTCACCCGCGCCGTAGGCAAAGAGCACTAGAGCAATTGCGGAAGGCAGTGTAAAACCGGTCCAGGCCGCAAGGCCGCCGCGGTAGCCGGCGCGCATGAGTCCAATCGAAAATCCGACCTGGCTGCTGGCTGGCCCGGGTAAAAACTGGCACAGACCTACGAGATCGGCAAAGGCCTGCTCGTCGATCCAGCGGCGGCGTAGGACGAACTCGTCGCGGAAATACCCGATGTGGGCAATCGGTCCGCCGAAGCAGCTGACGCCCAGCCTCAGGAAAACCAGCAGTACCTCAAGCGGCGAACCTGCCCGCCGCGCCTTCGTTTCCGCCGAATCCGCGTTCATTGTCATTGGTGCCTCATGCATAGCGGAAGAGCGCCATGAACCCGAAATCCATGTGCAGCTGCTGGTGACAGTGGAAGAGCGTCAGCCCCGGATTGTCGGCGACGAAATCAAATTCCAGCTCCTGAAATCCCCCTAGCATCGCCACGTCCTTCATCACACCGGCGCTCGGTTTGCTGCCGACACGCGTCAATTCGAAGCTGTGGCGGTGCAGGTGCAACGGATGAATATCGTCACTTGCGTTGCGGAATTTCAGCCGATAACGACGCCCCTCATGGACCGTGTACATCGGCTCCTTGGTCTCGCTTGAAAACGCTTTGCCGTTGAGGGTCCACTGGTTGAATCCGTTCAGCGCTGCGTTGTGCTTGACGATCGTTATCTCGATCGTCTCGTCGGGTGCGGCAGGCGTCTCTTTCGCATTGCCGAATTGTGTGTAATCCCAGCGGAACGGCCTTGGCTTGAGCCACTGCGGCTTTCCCTTCTGCCCCGCGTATTCGACGACAACACCCATTCCATGCTTTCGATCGTCATCGGCAAGGTCGCCCATGACCCACACGCCGGGGTGATTCATTTCGACTAGCGCCGAGACCCGTTCTGCAGTCCCAACCCAGAGAACCGGCACCTCCGTTGGCGTCGGCACGGGATTGCCGTCGAGCGCGACAACCCGGAACAGATGGCCGGGCAGAGCGAGGCTGCGGATCTCGGTCGCACTGGCATTGAGCACATGGAACAGAACACGTTCGCCTGGTTTCACGCGAATCGGCTCACCGTGCCCGAGCATCCGTCCGTTGATGCCGAACAGCTCGTAGCTTACCTCCAGGCCCTTGGTTTTCTGCTGCGCTTCCACGTCCGCGGCCCTGCCCATCTGTTGCAGCTCCTGGACGGGAGCGCCGGCGAGCGCTGCGATTGGCATATCGCCACCCTGGCTGAAGGATGGAGCGAACTCCTTCATCACCAGAAAAATCTCCCGGTCGTAGGCGCCGGGGTTGATCCTCGGCTCGATGTACACCGGCCCGATCTGCCCCGTGTACGTGCCGAGGTTCAGATCGCCTCCCGCCACGACATGCGTATGGTAAAACCGGAAACCTGAAGGCTTTGGCACGAACGAGATCCGGCGCATCCCATGTGCCGGCACGAATGGTGAGCCTTCCTCAGCGGCGCCGTCGACCTCGCTCGGGATCATCTGCCCGTGCCAGTGCACCAGCTCCGGCGTGTCAGTGTCATTGTAAAGATCGACGATGACCTGCTGCCCCTCTCTGAACTGCAGCAACGGTCCCGGAAACTGGCCGTTATAGAGGGTGGTCGAGACGATATGGTCCGGCGCGAGCTCGACCAGTCCTGTGCCGATGCGGACTGTGTAGTCCGCCTTCTCCGCAATGTTTTGCTGCGCGGCAAATGCGCGCCGCGGCACTGCACCCATCAAGGGAGCCAATCCGGCATATTTGAGAAACGAGCGGCGATCGGTCATCATGGCCTTGATTCCCACGTCGATGTAACAAAGTTTGTTCGCCGGCGAGCACGGCATCGCGACACCATGCTCCCCACGCCTTCGATCAGCACGTAAAGCGGCCCCAGCTCCATGAGGAAATCATTCGGCGCTTCATGCCATGCCCCGGAAGGGCAAAAGCGCGACCCGGCACTGCGGAGATTAGGAAAAGCGAGCTTCCGGATCCCCTTGAGAAGAAGAACGACGGGGATCGCCACCGGACGCGGCGGATGATCCGCCCTTTGAACCCGCCCTGGCGCCAGCGCCGCCCAAGCATCAGCAGCTGCTCCCGATCACGGCATCAGGACTCGCTGTCGTTGTCCTCGAACAATTCGCCGAACAACTCGCGTACCTTGAACTTCGTCGCGGCGAGTGCCCGAACCCCCGCCGGTGTCGCACGATAGACCCGGCGCGCGGCGCTCCCGGTCCGCTCCTCGGTGGAGGTCAGGTACCCCTTTTCCTCGAGCCCATGCAGGATCGGATACAGCGTGCCGGCGCTGAGCTTGTAGCCATGCCGCCCAAGCTCCTCAATCATCGCAAGCCCGTAAATCGGTTCCTTGACGGCATGATGCAGCACGTGGAGCCGGATCAGCCCGGCATAGAGGTATCGATCGTCCATCGATCCGCAAACGCATAAAACCTCTGTGACATTCTAACCGCACACCATTATCGACTTCCGATATATTGTGCGCATCCACGTAGCGCGTCAATGCGAACTCCGCATCGCCTGCCGACGC
>JAFMSA010000563.1 GCA_017353855.1 Alphaproteobacteria bacterium | reverse complement strand
CAGCACGGACCCGTCGCGATCGCGCTGCAGGTGCTGCGCCCGTGTCAGTTCAGTTGCGCCAGGCGAGTGGCGGAGGGGACAACATAGAGGGGGATCGAAGCTGCGGTTCGCCGGCAGAGACCACCACGATCGTGTTGACGTCTTCGAGGCCAGTGCCGCTGACTTCGCGGGATCGGGCATTGACCGCTGCCGCTGGTGAGACCAGCAGCAAAATACGCAGCTTCACGATCCCCCCGGGAAGCAGCCGGCAGGCGTGTGACTCCTGATTCTGAGCTTAGCGTTAGCGCACCGGATATCGCCGTTTTGTGACGCAATACCCGATTGTCTATGCGGGTGCACGAAAACGAGCAATCCAGTGGCGCGCGATGTCTTCGCGGCGGCACACCCAGACTTGGGGATGTGCGAGCACGTGCTCGATAAAGCGGATCAGCGCCTTCGCCCGGCCGGGATGGCCGGTCAGCCGCATATGCAATCCGACCGACATCATGCGTGGCCGATCGCCGCCCTCTTCGTAGAGGAGATCGAAGCTGTCGCGCAGAAAGGTGAAGAAATCATCGCCGGAGCCGAAAACGCCGCGGCCGAATTTCGAATCATTGGTGGTCAGCGAGTACGGCACGACGAGATGCGGGCGATCACCGACCCGCACCCAATAGGGCAGCTCGTCATTGTAGGTGTCGCTGTCGTAGAGAAAGCCACCGTGCTCGACCAGCAGGCGCCGCGTATTCTCGGATGGAGCGTAGCGGCAATACCAGCCAAGTGGGGTCTTGCCGGTCGTCAGGCGGATCAGATCCACGGCCGCTGCGATTTGCCGCCGCTCCTCCGCCTCGGCAAGGCCCGGATGGTTGGTCCACCGGTAGCCGTGGCTGCAGATATCCCAGTCGCTGGCGGCGATCGCCGCCGCCGCGGGCGGGTTTGCCTCGAACGCACTGGCGCAGCCAAAGATCGTTACTGGCAGGCGAAACCGGGTGAAGATCCGATGAAGCCGCCAGAACCCGACCCGCGCGCCATATTCGAACATGCTCTCGGCGCCAAGATCACGGCCCTTCACACCGGGATCCGCACCGAGGACCTCGGTGAGCCCGCCCTCGGAGACTCCATCCCCGGCGGGATAGGAGAGCTCCGAGCCTTCTTCGAAGTTGATCACGAAATTGACGGCAATCCGGGCGTTGCCGGGCCATCCGGCGTGCGGAGGCTCGGATCCGTAACCGATGAAATCGCGCGTCATTTCACCTCCGTTGCGGGAGAAGTCGGATAGCCGTCCTGCTGGCGGACCTCACCGAGCGAGAACGGCCCGCACTGCTGCCTGCTTAGCGTGCCTGCGCAGCGTGAAGGCGGCATTCCGGCGCGCATCGGCATAGAGCCTGTCGAGCACCGCAACGATTGACGGCCGCGATATTGCAGATAGCTTGCCGTCCGGTTCCGATCGCGCATCGGGAAAACCTGTGCATGCAATCGAAGCCCGCTGCCCGGCCGGCGAACAGGCCAGTTCAAAAGATCCTTGATGATGCGGGATCCGGCTGCGTAGCGCGTTGTGCCAGCCCTTGCTCACATTTGCGATCTCCCGGCGCCATGCTCGCGGTTGCCGCAAACGCGCATCGCGTGCGGGCCATCCGCCGGGTACTGCGTCCGGGCAGGGATCATCCTCGAAGGGCGGTCCATCAGACGTTGCCGCAGCCTTCATTTCAGAACGACATCGTGGCGCGGCCGGCCCCAATGCTTCGCCGCCGCGATTGCTCGTTCCACGTCTTCTTCGAGGATCAGCCGATCTTCCACAAGCTGTTGCGCCGCCGTGCCGATGGCGGCGACATAAGCATCGGCATTCGGGTACCGCTCGAGGATCGACCTCCTCGGATCGCCGGTCATCTGCCGTTCCTGCGGGCTCTCGGGCAGCGGAATGTAGCTGCCGGAGAATTCGTGCATCGCGCCGTGGCCAAAGCCGCGCGCCCGCAAGTTCCAGCCGCAATAAGTGCCGAGCGGCGCCGCGACCATCGGGACTCTGACCCCCGCCACATCATTCCCGTCGGCATCGACTGCGGGAACGAGCACCGGATATCCCTCCCCCGATACGATCTGCGGCGGCTCCTTCAGAATGCCGCGTTCGGCGTTTGGTCCGAAATCCAACAGCGGCAACGCATTGGGTCCGCGCGGCGTCACGACGCCAGGAATTCCCGGAAATTGCCGGCACCATTCCTCGAATCTCACCAATGTGCCGTCGGTGCGCCGCGGGATCCGGCTCTCGGGCGGCGCAACCGCGTTCGTCGCCCACCGGTCCATCGCGTCGATCATCGCGCGGAACAGCATCGAGGTGGCCACCGTATTGGGATAGTTCTGGCGTATCCCGCGCTCCAGCGGCGGCGGGATCGGGTCGGCAAAATGCTGTGAGCTCGCCCAGAAGTAGATCCTGACGGTATCGGGCTGCGGCAGATCGTTGCCGCGTGTGTCGGTATGAACAAGCGACCCGCGCCGCTGCCAATACTCGGTTGCGGTTTGCGTGTGTATCACCAGCGGATCGGTCTGCGGCCGCTTCAAGATGGCGTCCCGGCGGCCGGTCAGATGGTCTGTCGTCTCGGCGTACGAGAACGGAAACGTGTCGGCCGGATTGAAGTGATCCTCGTATTGCTGGCCGCCCGAAACGACCGCATTGGCAAAGCGATGATTGAGCCATTTCCTGCCGGCGCCGGCGACATGCGGTAGGATGCCGTCGAACACCCTGCGTCCGGCGGCGTCGGCATTGAACCCGCGATAGACGAAATCGCGCATGCAGCGCCCCGTCTGCGATCGGCCCCAGGCATAGGCTTTTTCGACCGTGCCGAGGCCCGCGACGTCCTCAGCTGAATAGCGCAGGAAGCTGACAAAATCGCGTACTGCCACGTGCCCCAGTCCGAGCACCAGCGGGTCCCGGCCGGTATAGACCAGTTCATAAATCCAGCCGGGCTCGAATCCCGCCGGGATGTGGAGATGCGTATCGGACGCCACGAGTGCCTGCTCAGCACCCTGATTGTCGAGTCCGACCCCGCCTTCGACGCGCGCGAAGCACCAGCTCTCCGGCGCCACGGGTATTTTTTGGTCATAGGGATAGCGCCGCCGCGTCAGGCTCGCTTCGCGCGGATCGAGCGACACGGTGGGATGGCTGCGCGTGGAGGCGTGGCCGCTCAACGGGTAGGTCGTCACCCCGGGGCGGTTGGCGATGTATTCGACGCGGACAGGGCCGGTTATCGGATTGCTGCGTTCGCGCGCGACGGGCAAGTCGAGCAGCATCCGCCCGTTTCCCGGCAACAGGTCACCTTGCCAGGCGAGCCATATGACCGTATAGCCGCGGCGCATCAGAAAGCCGTTACCGGCATGCGCCGGGCTGCGCGGGTCGTTCGAGGCCGGCGCATCGTTGAAGAACTGCAAGATCCGCTTGTTGCCGCGGTTGCCATAATCGAAAAAGATGCGGCGATTGCCGCGCCCGGGATCGGCCGGCCTCAGGATCGAGCAATCCGCCGTAAAGCGCACGAGCCCTTCGGCATCGACCGGCGCCTTGTCGACATCGATAATGCCTTTTTGCGCCGGAGCGTTTGGGTCGACCCGGAAATGGGCCCGGCCGACGAGCCGCTCGTAAGCGCCGGTCGCGCCAAATTCATGCCCGTCAGCGAACGCAAAGCGCTCATCGACCGACAAGC
>JAFMSA010000562.1 GCA_017353855.1 Alphaproteobacteria bacterium | reverse complement strand
TCGTCCTTGTTGCCCGAGGCGTCGACTCCTTGGGCGATATCGGTGGACTGGCCGTGGATGAGGCATTTGACCGCGGCCTTCTGCCAATGAAAGTTTTCCTGTTCGTAGCCGATGTCGCGAATGGCCTGGCGCGCCACCTCGATCAGCCGATCGCCGGTGATCGACGACGGGCCGCGGACTTCGCCGGCGAGGACAACCCGATTGGTTGTGACGAGCGTCTCGACCCCGCAGCGGGCCAGCGGATCGGCGGCCAGAAACGTGTCTACTATCGCGTCGGAAATCCGGTCACAAATCTTGTCGGGGTGACCTTCCGACACAGACTCGCTGGTAAATACGAAGTCTCTCTTGGCCACGCGGGTCGCCTTTCCTGAAAGCATCAAGAAAATAGAAAATAGCGTCACCGGGTTGATGCAATCTCGCAGGTCTCGGGTCAAGCCCGAATTTCCGCCGGGTTTCCTCGAACGAGGAGGATTTGGCCGGATCAAGTGGCCCGATCGGCACCCGCAAGCGCTCTGGCGAGCTCAAACAGGCGGCGGCGCAACACCGCATCTTCGATCCGGTAATAGGCGCTGACCAACTCGACCGTTTCACGCCGTCGCAGAGGATCGGAGTCGAATGCCTCGGCCGCCGGCTCTGCGAAACCCGCCGGGATGGCGGGCGCCCGCACTGGGTCCATGTCGTCGAAGAAAAACGAAACCGGCACATCGAGCACGCGGCTCAGATCGTGCAGGCGGCTGGCGCCGATACGATTGGCGCCGCGTTCATATTTCTGGACCTGCTGAAAAGTCAACCCGATCGCCTCGCCGAGCTTCTCTTGGCTCAAACCGAGCATATTTCGGCGCAGCCGAACCCGGGAGCCGACATGGACGTCGATCGGGTTCGGCTTGTCGCCCTTTCTACGACCCAGACGTCGGGTCTGTGGTTGCATCACCATCGGTCGATCGCCTTCAGAACCAGCGATGTCGATTTGATAAGACAGGCGATCGATTGCGGTCAATAAGAGCGTTAACGCGACGCTACCGGTTGCACTCTACCGGGTGGCCAAGGCTCCATACCGGACGGAAGCCAGGATCGGGGTGAAGGCCGCTTCGCGCATAGCGCGAATGCAAGAAGAGGCGGCGGGGAGCCGCAGCAGGGGGAGAGGCTTACCGGCCTCAGGCCGCCCGTGCTGTGTGAAAATGGTTACCGCTCGGTGGGGACAGGCCCGGCTGTCAAACCACGGCCGTTGACTTGACGGAACATCCGGCGGTTCCTTTGAGAAGTCCTTGTCATGGGTCAGGAACCGGCCCTTGCTCGCAAGGCCGGGAAACCATCCAGCAGAGCGCAAGCTTGCCGGCGGCAGTTCCTGCGTCTATTCGTTCAGCGCAGCCGGAACACCGCCGGGAGCGCACCGAGGAGCAGCAGGCCGAGAAGCAACCAGTCTCCTGCGCGCGCATAGGGTGTGGGCCCGAGTGCCGCCGGCAGCGGAAGGTCGGCATATCCGACGGTGTCGAGCGCGATTCGCCCGAGAACCCGCCCAACCGGATCCACGACCCCGCTCACGCCGTTATTCGCGACTCGGATCAACGGCAGTCCCTCTTCCACGGCGCGCGTGCGTGCGATCGCAAAGTGCTGGTAGGGGCCGGAGGTTCGCCCGTACCACGCGTCGTTGGTGACGTTCAAAATCCACTGCGGCCGGTCCTCCTCGTCGACAACCGCTCCGGGGAATATGACCTCGTAGCAGATCGCCGCCGCGAAGCGCGGAAGACCCTTCAGCGCGAGTGTGCGCGGCCCCGGACCGGCGCTGAAATCGAGACTTCCCGGGGTGATTTTTTTTAACGGTAATGTTCGGCGCAAAGGAACGTATTCGCCGAACGGAACGAGGTGGGCTTTGTCGTAGCGGGCGACGATCTCGCCGTCCTTGTTGACCACTTCGAGGCTGTTCCAGACCTGCTTGACAGGGTCTGGAGGCGGGTTTGCCCGCACTGCCCCGGTGATGACGTAGCCGCGTTCCGACGCGATGGAGCCGATCTGCCGCCGAAGCGGCGGGTTTCGCTCGAGGAGGAACGGTATGGCCGCCTCGGGCCAGATCACGGCCGCGATCGGTTGCGATGCCGGGCTGGCGCTCAGGTCGAGGAGCAGTCGGAAATTTCGTTCGGCAGCCCTCGGGTCCCATTTCATCGTTTGGGGCGTCGACGGCTGGACGATCCGCAGCCAAATCCCTCTATCGACGGTCGGCGTCGTCTGCAATCGGATCGCCCCGAAGACACCCGGCACAACGATCAGCAACCCTGCCCCGAGCGCCGGAGCAAGACGCCGGACCAGCGACATCGGCGCCAGCGACGGCGATCCGAGGAGAGCGGGCAATGATGCCGCGAGGACCGTCAGAAAGCTAAGCCCATAAATGCCGATCCAGGCGACGCTCTGCAGCACGGCGGTTGCGCCCGGAAACCCGCCTGACCACGCGTAGCCGATCAAATTCCAAGGCAATCCGGTGAAGGCATGGCCCCGAACCCATTCCGCGATCGTCCAGGCCACCGCAAATGCGAACACCCGCGCCGGGCCCGGCAGGCGCAGCCGGTTGGTGGCGAGCTTCGTGGCGCACAGCGCCAGACCCGAATAGAGCGCAAATGCGGCGGGCAGGCCGAGAACAGCAAACGGCATCAACCACCAGAAGCTCGCGATGTCGACGAGCAACGCTCCCGCTATCCAGTACAGCCCGCTGACGAAGAACCCGAGACCAAACGTGTAACCCAGCCGAAACGAGGCCCACGGCCCTGCGCTCCCCTCGTCCAGCCAGAGCAGGCCCGGAAAGGCGACCAGCAACAGCGGCGCCAGATCGACCGGCGGCAGCGTGGCCGTCGCGCAGACGCCAAGCAGGAACGACAGACCGTAGCGCCGCCAGCCGGACAGGGCGCTGACGCCCTGCGCCAACTGACACAGCGGCGTCTCAGTACGCGACCCGGGCCGGGCGCGTAGCACCGATGGTTCAGGTACCGGCTGCGCCATTGCTCGCATCTGCCGCCGGCAGGCCCCGCACCCGCAGTCGCTTGATCCTTCGCGGATCGGCGTCGAGCACCTCGAATTCGATGCCGGATGGATGCGTGATCACTTCGCCGCGCTTAGGCACCCGGCCAGCGAGGCTGGAGACGAGCCCGCCGAGCGTATCGACCTCTTCCTGGTCTTCGGTCGGGCGCAGCCTTGTGCGTTGGTGTTCTTCGAGCACCTCGATAGGTGTGCGCGCGTCCGCGATCAGACTGCCGTCCGTTCGCTCTGTCAGGCTGGGCCCGAGGGCCACGTCGTGCTCGTCCTCGATTTCGCCCACGATTTCCTCGATCACATCCTCGATCGTGACCAACCCGTCGATGCCGCCAAACTCATCGACTACCATTGCGATATGGGTACGCGCCTGCCGCATCTGCATGAGGAGATCGAGGATCGGCGCCGACGGCGCAACGAAGAGCACCTTGCGCAGAATTGGCTCCAGCTTCGTTTCGCGTCGTTCCGCAACCGGCCCCAGCACATCCTTGACGTGGATGAAGCCAATGACGTCGTCGAGCGTTTCCCTGTAGATCGGGACAC
The DNA here is from genome assembly GCA_017353855.1 of Alphaproteobacteria bacterium. Classification (GTDB taxonomy): domain Bacteria; phylum Pseudomonadota; class Alphaproteobacteria; order ATCC43930; family CGMCC-115725; genus AP-15. Next base: position 105 of record JAFMSA010000562.1, on the reverse strand, counting down.
GCGAATGACGCTGTTCGACCATGAATTTGACGACGTCGGGAAAGGGCGTCTCGACATCCAGAGCAGCAATATCGACACGGGGCACCATCACATCTGCCGCGGTCC